>JBAYRG010000018.1:0-19138 GCA_041676805.1 Proteiniphilum sp. | reverse complement strand
TTATTCCCTGTTCATTACCTGTTTTATATGTTTTTAAAGAGGTCGAGAAATAAGAGTTGTTTAAAAGATATTCCTTACTTTTTCAAGGGATACTCCCAACAGTTTTTCCGCGATAGGGGAGAGGCTTGTCTCATCACCCGTGAAGTGAAATACGTTGTGCCTGTGCGACAACGATTCTCCGGGTTTCAGGAATGCGGCGGGGGAACAACTTTCCAATTCAAGGAAAGGCCCCATAATACTTCCATCTTCCAGCGGTCCGTCGTTATAAGCATTAAGCGCGTCTCCTATCAATGGGTCGCGGTCGGGATTCCATTCCTGATTCAAATAGGTCGCATCAGGGTTAGCATCGAACGTGACAATGGTCAACCGTTTTGCGAGCGGATTATAATTTCCCGCGATCGATTTGGTACGTTTGGCATTCATCCCCAACTTACCTCTTGATTTCCCATCAGTTTTGAAATAGAGTATCCCGTTATCGTCTTTGAGCCGGTCGGCAGGAATTTCACCAAAATAATCGGATGTCACCACTTTGCCTAAATTCTCCTCATCTCCGGTATAATAGGGGATTACGGTTACAGCCGCCTCAGAAGGGTTAAACATATCCAGCATCCAGATACAGACTGTTCCAGTTTCCGGAGTCCATTCGAAGTCATTTTTATTGGTAATGCTGTTCGCCGTTTCATATGCTACCCCATTCACACCTTCAGGGAGCTCTACCTCCAGTTTATTGCTTATATCGGCCACCGAGAGCAGTGCGATTTTCCGTTCTATGCCGATATTCAAGAGCGTGCCCAAATAATTTTCCTGCTCCATCTCTTTGGTAAAAACAGCCTCTTTGGAAGTAACACGGTTTACCTGCCACTCCTCAATATCAATGGCCTTAGGGGTATGCCAGTGATCATATACCTGTTCTTTTTCCGGTTCGAAATAGATAGAATACCTTCCTCCTTCCGGACCAAGCCAGAAACGATCTTCTCCCCCAAAACCGTTCATATGTTCATCCACTATACCCGCATCAAAGAAGTTGTAGTTCACGAACCCGTGACTATTACCTTCGAGACCATTGGCCGTAGAGGTAAATACTTTTCCCTGATACTTTGCCGACAGGATCACCCGTGCTTTTTCGTCTTCCGACTTCAGGATGATCAATCCCCCATCTTTTTCGGACAGATAGTTCAGATCATATCCGAAAGTTCCTTTTTCATATTCCTTTTCCATGTTTTCTGTTGTTTTCTTATTGGCTGTGCAGGAGAGCAACATGACTCCTCCGAGCATGACCGGTAACAAAGTGCGATAGATTTGTTTTAGTTGCATAAGATAAAAATTAGACACAAGAGCCAAAAACCAAGACACTTTATTGACAATATCAATTCCTTCGTAATTGGCCACATTGGTTATTGATTAATTTCACTTGATTTTTCCGAATTTATCGAGGATACAGTTGTAAGCCTCTGCCGCCGCACCGTTTCCCCAATCACCACATCAATCCACTCTTTTTAGAGTAATCAGATTCAGTTCGAATTGGTCGGCATCACCATTACTCCTCACATGGAAGGTGATAGAATTTGTTTGGGACGTAAGTTGTATATCACCTACATGGGCATTCTCCTTGAAGGTTTCTTTTTCAGATTTTGTTGATATCCACTCCGATAGCCTGTTTTGTCGTTGCCAAACCTGAAAATCAGCCCCGTTCGGCTTCTCATGATAGTTGACCAATACCCTGTATTTTCCTTCCGGCACATCATCCAACATAATGCGTACCATCGTCTGGTTTTTGGTATTTATCCTGATTCCCCTCTCTTGCACAACTCGCGCTCCTCCTCCGAGTGTCAGTTGCATCAATTGTGGAAAATAAACATGTGTTGTGGGGAAGTATACTTCCCTCAACTCATCGGTCGGCTCCATACGTTCTTCCAAAGGATGGTCCGCATAGAAGAGCGCAATAGAAATATAATCTACAGGGAAATTATTATTCACCTCTCCATGTTCCATACCATGATATATCTCCTTTTCAAATGACATTTTATCGGACAAGAAAAAACGATATCCTCCGGTACGGTTCATCGGCAACGAATAGTCGAGAGAACCGTGTATAGGCATGCTGATCCCCCTGTCCCACCGGTCGAGCAGGGCATACCAACCTCCATTGTAATAATCTTCGGAGCCGGTGCCATGTAAACGCATTTTGCCATCCACATAAGTGCTATCATCTCCTTCAAAAAAAAGGGTCATTCCCGGTCGCAAACCTTGTGCCTGATGAATGGTGCCTACATAATGTCCTTTTCCCTTGGTTTCCATAAACTTATAAAACTCTCCGGCATCAGGTTTTTCCCGCCTCCAAACAGAATAAAATTTTCCTTCCAATTTCACATCTCGTTTATTATCATTGTAATATACCTTTACATTGACTGATATCGGCGACTGCAAAATATCATTTCTTTTTTTGTAAATCAATTTCATGTTCGCAGACTGATCAAACGGCATGGGAAGATAACAGTAATTTGAAGTCCCTTGACGTCCCATCATCATACTCCGCATAGCAGGTTTTCCATATGCATATCCGAAAAAATCAGCCAAAGGTGCATAAATGGCCTCCACCTCTTCACGATCCCATTTTGCCGAAAGAATCACATCTTTATACAATCCTTCAATAGATGTACCTCCGTCAATATCGAAACCGACAATACGTCCGGGAGTAGGTCTATCGAAAAAAGTCACTTCTTCCCCCGGTTGGATGGTAAAGGTTTTTTCTTCAGTTTGGATATTTGCCGATAAACCCGAAGTATAACTCTCCATTTTTGGTGAGATATCTGCCCACAGAGAGCTCACCTCCGATAGTAACTCTCTGTCTGATGCGGAGAAATTTCCCGTCCAGCTTTCCACTTTCATATCCGGCAATTTCCGGTATTGAATTTGATGGAACATGATTTTCTCTCCCTGGAAAACGATCTTGAGCGATTTCTGAAAAGGAATAGGAATATAACAATAATAACCTCCAATCTCATTCCCACATACGGGTTTTATAAACGGGTATACCTCACCTGAGAAGAGATCCATAAAACGTATCTTGAGCCGTGGAACTTTTTCTCCATCGAAATAGAACAATAATGTGTCGTTCGTCGGAGTAGGAGTCCATATTCTGTTCACCACACCGGGGCCTTCAAATTCAGCCAATACCAGATTCCCTTTTTCCTTACGGATAAAGGAGTATTTTCCGGAAAACCCATCATCATTTCCACCAGTACGATCGTAACTCGACTCCTGTTCGATCAATTGATTATGACGATAGGCGGGCAATAGGTCTATTCTTTTCAATAGCTCTAACTCATTGACCCATTGATAGTTTTGCCCCTGACCATGAAGCGGTAACAATCCTAATAAAAATGCAGTAAACAATAATCTCTTTAATTTCATTCTGTTTGTCATTTTGATCCTATCATCAATTCACTTCTAACTCTTGCCAGGAGGGTAATTTGGGGAATGTAGCATGCGGTTCTTTTTGATACCAAAAAGTGGTGGACGAGATATCTGATTGTTGCGGTAGGTAGCGCCCACCGTGCCTCCATCCCAAATCCTGAATCGTGATCTTCAGATCTTTTTTAAACCGTATCGGATCCATCACGTGCCATCGATACATTCCGAATCGTTGTCCGGAAACATAAGTCTGATCAGGGGGTAATACCTGTATCAACCCCGCATACGGTGTCGTAAAGGTAACATATTTTCTATTCCGGTCGAAATTATAGGAGCCGCAGAAATAATCTTCGGTACCTGTTCCGATAATAGTAGGGAATTTTTTGTCTCCATCCATAAAGAATTTGATCTCTCCTTCACCCCACCAACCGTTGTTGTTCACCTGCCAGGCCATATAGACACCCACATAATGGCCTTCTCCCTTGATCCCGTCGATAATCGTATAATCGGAAGTCTCATTCACTTTGGTACGACGAAATTGTGCATGAAAATAAGCGGCATCATCCGGCACATCAGTTAGCGTATAATCAATCTGGTAATAGAGATTCATCGATTGTGCATCATTGATATTGGTCATAGTAATCCTACATTTCTTACGAAAAGGCATTACCCAGTAACAGTTGAACGCACTTCCCGGATTTACGGTTACCGGCAGGGAGTTCAGATGCGCATATTCATTCCAGCCCATGCCAAAAAAGTCGCCTACGGGTACTTCTACCGATGGTTCTTTCTCATCGTCCCAATAGATCCGGATAATGGAAAACCGCCAGTTACCGGTTGGCGTCATCCAGATATGCTGAATGGCTCCCGGTCCTTCTATTTCTGCCATAGTGAAAGTCTCTCCCGGGTTGATCGTCACAAACGGATTCACCTTCCAGCCTTGTCCCAGGTCGCGTGAGGCATGTGTGGCATTGGCTGTATTGCGGGGTGCGTTGGGATCGGGGATAGCCATCCCTCCATTTCCCTTCTCTCCGGTAAAATTTTCCGGACTGATAGAGCGTGTCTCCGCGTTGGATAGCCGATAGAGATTACCCATATTCATATCCAAACCGTTAAAATCACGGTTTTGTGACAAGGTCGCGGTTAACCATGTAATACAAAAAAGTAAAATGAAAGTTGTTCTTAAATGCATAATAGATAAATTAAAAAATTATTGATATTTTTATTTTTATAGATTAATCTCTTGTCCAAAGATATTGTATTTTTCGATATCAATTGAACCAAATAATAGCTTTAACCGAGGTTTTCCATTTCTTAATGAAATTGTACCAAACCCCGTTCCAGTACTGATAAAACTGGTGAAATCCCCTATCTTTGAATCAATATATAATATCTTATCCACGGCATCATACCTGACACCGGTTAGTGCCTGTAACATTGCATAACTCGCCATTGCCCGGGCGTACCAATGACCGCACTCATACTCGTTAAAAGGATTTCTTACAGAACCGTCATACCTGTCCCGACACACACGAACTATTTCCAACCCTTTTTCTATTTCCCCCTTCAGCATCAAATGGCTTGCTACCTGATATTCAATGCCGGTCCAAACCTCGTTACTATAGACAAACGGCAGGGACAATGCTCCTCCTTTCGGCCATGAACAAAGTAACAATCCTCCGTCTTCACCGCAAGCATATGTCGGTCGTTGCGGATTGTAATGGTCCAATAATGTTGGCTTTAGGTTATATGTATGCACAGATTTCAAGTGACTGGTGACCATGCTATTATCTACAATTTCCGGAAGTCCGCAGACAGAGGCCATCCACATCCCTAAAATCCCATCCGAAAGGCAACCGGTACCATACTGATATTTGGGGCCTTCCTTTTTCAGTAAAGCAATCGCTTCCTCCGAATAAGCACCTCCATAAGATTGCGTATCTATCGGACTGGGTGCCTTCAACCCTTCCCATTGAATCTTCTGGATGAAATATTCACCATCGAACAGATTATTCTCCATATATTCCTTTCCTTTAGTCAATAAAGAGCGGTAATCGTTATAAGGTTCTCCAAGAGTTTTGCTCATTTCAATAAAAGCCGTCAGTGCACCCAAGTAAAAACTGGTACACATTCCATCAGCTCCCCAAAACTCAATATCATACGTATTATGGTGTGGTTCTTCGAGATATCCTTTCCGTTTAGGATCCCATGTACGGATACAATAATCAATGCTTTTTTTCACATAAGGATAGAGTGATTTCATCCATTGTGTATCTCCACTTATCCTCCAATCTCTGTACACTTTCATGATTCCTCCCAGCTGACCGTCTGCCGCCGCATGAAAATTATGCTCGGTAGGGGTAATGGGAATATTGGCTCTGAAATTCTGATGTCCTTCTTCGTTTTGGCTCACTTTAAATTCCGTTTCACGCAACGTTCGTTCCAAAGCGGGGAAGAGATGAGGAATAGCCTGTGCGTAATTCCACACATGCGTACAACTTCCGTGACAACAGCCTGCATCGTCGTTGCATCCTTCCCATGCCCAGAGCCTCCCATCGGATACCCGTAAGACGGTCGGCGATTTCAGGATGGTCAGGTTGGCAGCAACAGCTTCCAGCACTTCAGGAGGAAGGGTAGAGTCATAAAAGGAATCTCTAAACAATTCGGAATCTCTTCTCAAGGTTTCAACGCTTGCATTCCAGTATTTGATCAGACTGTCCAAACTCTCAAAACGGGTCGCATACCAGGGGTGATAATAGATATTTCCCGGATTTGAGATGCCAGACTCTTCGGATCCTGTAATTTCCCATCCTTCTGAATAATCATTTTCAAAATCAGCCAACACAATTGCTCCGGAAGAAGGAGAGGAGAGTATCTCATCAGACCGATCGGTCAAAACAAACTGGTCAGCGAGAATATGTCCCCATGGAGATGTATCAAGATCAATGATTTTCAATCGGCCAGTTTTTCCTGCATATTTCTTCAAATCCCAGATTACTTCTGTTAGTTGTTCCGTATTATTCCCCGCCGCAGTCTCCACGATCCGGCCATTTATCCACAGGTTGACGGATGTTTTCTCTTTTTGACTCCCCCCACCCACTAAAAATTTGAGATACCTTTTGTTGATGATAAACTCAGGAGAGAGTAAAATTCCCACTTGTCCATCTCCATGGGGATCAAAGGAGTTCAATAAACCTTGCCCTCTATAACCCGTCACTTTTTGCTGATTTTTTACCGGACTCTTTGTCGTTTTACCGGTAAATGCCGATCCGGTAACAATTTTCTGACCTATAGAGAGATCCGATTTAGGAAGATACCAACAGAAATTGACTTTCACTGTTTTCTCTTCACCTGGTCTCAATTCCATCGGCAGAAAGACAGAGGCCCCGGGAGAAACTCCTTCAATGGGAGGATTATCCACAACCTTCATATTTCTGATATTATCCCATAAGATTGTCTGTGAATCAAACCACCCCCCTCTGAACCAACAATGATCGGTCACTGCACTATTATCGTCCAGGTAAATGGCAAATCCAGTAACACCTCTATTGCTGCCATTATCTGCCTTGGCCATTGTAAAACCGTTCTTTTGTGCGTAAATATGTCCTCCACCATCAATAAAGTTTCGGGAATTGTATGAGAAAACGGCTTCAATCAAATGATTTGATCTGTTTTTAAACGAGTATTCCAATACACCTACGGGAAGACTCGAATTATCCTCATCAGTAGGAATAAAAGGACTCCAACCGGTAATTCTCACATCCAGCGGAATGTCTTTATCTTCCAAATCTATCATTCCAAAAGGGAAGCGGGCCAGAAATGAACCCCTCTCAAACCTCGGCAGTCCGTAATTCCGGTTACCCAAACCAGTTCCACTTCCCCGTGGACCAAACAGCTTCCAGGTAGGAACGGTTGATTCCAGGACCTTCGCTCCGTTTTCTATCCCTTTAATGCTGATGGCCGCAAAAGCATAAGGGGTATTATAGATTTCCGGACGATTGTTTACAGACAAGTGGGAAATAGCGCCAGTACCTTCCAGGCAGAACATGCCTGCACCTATACCTCCAATAGGGAAAGCCACCTTGCTTAAGTACTCATTTCTGTATTCCTCATTATAATTTCGCTCCGTTCTTTCAAGCTGAAAATTCAATTTTTCTGGATTATTTGATCCCAGCAAACTTTCAGCCGATGTGAAAGCGGGAATATTGGATGCGGCAATTGTGCCTAACCCAATTTTCTTTAAGAATGTCCTGCGATTATTATTCATTTGCATTGCTAGTTTTGTATCTGTTTGATAAATTGTTGCGGCGAAAGCGGTGTAATCCCAAAGATAAACTTTTCTCCGTTCTTAGATGGCGAATTCAACTCTAAATTTTCAATCGAAATGCTTCCCGGTAGTTGATTCCATACATCAACCGTATCGGAAGGCGTCAATTGCTTCCAATCCAAACGCTCTACTGAGCACCCGAAGTGAGGATTATCAGTAAAAACAAAGGGGATAAGCATTGTCTCATATTTTTTGATTTATATAAATATTCTTTACATCAAATTTACGTTAAAACACTTCTATTCGGGGAACTGCAACTATCCATAATTTGCAGTTCCCTGAATAGGATCAGCGGAAACAATATAAAATGAATTAACTTCTACCTCTCATTAAAAAGTAAATTCAAATCATAGTTTTCCGGAACGATAATCAATGCTGTAATACCATAAAATAAAGCCCATTGATAATTCTCGGGACCCGGGGTCAGGATCAATTTTATATTCTGATTATTATCAGGAATGATATCTTCCAAGATGACTACATTGGACGGATTTTTACTGGTGAACAGAAGCTCACTTTTTTCATTTTGTCCCGTGGCTGTATATCGTGTCTGGGTTTGTCCGCCATCGTCTATTGTAGCATAACAGACCAATGTATATTTCGTGCCTTTTTTTAATTTAGACAGAATAAATCCGGCTGAAGCAACATGAATACCATCGTTAAAAAACATATCGAAAGCAACATTATCTGGAAATCCCAATACATTAGAATGGGTATTTCTATCCAACATATTGAACGACCCGCTGACTTCGATTGCGTATTTCGATACAAATCCGTTTATATCTACCAGTCCCTGCAATTTATCTGACGGGCTCAGTAGACAGTTGAACGGACTATCTGATTTTATCGTGCCAAAATCTATCAATAGGGGATAATTAAACTGAAAAGCCTGATTAATTTTCAAGGTGGATGTATAGTACAGTTTTCCATTCTCCGATGCTATCCTCAGATAAGTATATCCGGGCTTTAATCCGGTAATGGTAACAGAGTTGTCCTCATTTTCGACGAGGCTTGCCAATTCCTGATTAGCGACACTCCATTCAAATTTTCCCGCAGCGGTTGCCTCGCTATCAAATATTGGAGTAATCGTTATCTTGTTATCCTCATCGGTTTCCATCATGATATCACGCTCCGGAATTCTCACATAAGGCCTGTTTTCACCTTTCTCATAACCAACCTCCTTCGTGCACGAACTAAGCAAGAAGAGAAAGAAAAAGAAAAAGATTATATTTTTCATATGATTAAAACTATTTATTTTCAAATGTATCATATGGAACTCGCCTTTAATCATTCTTTTAGTGAAATGATCTACACGCCTGTTTCATATAATCAAATTTAAACTTATTAATAATCAATTATTTATTATTTTTGTAGAGATTCCTTATCTACCTATTCGCCCTCAGTCCAATCAGGATTTTGCACCAAAGAGCGCTCGGTAATATCTATCTCTCTTTGAGGAATCGGAAACCAGTAATGCTTCGTTTCAAATACACGATCTTCGCACTTCACTCTTTCATAAAAAGCATTATCCTGTAAAGATGTTCCAGCCATAATGTTCATACAATGAATTGGCTTGCTCTCTGTATTCTCTGCTGTTCCCCAACGACGGACATCCCAATACCGCTGACCTTCAAAAGCTAATTCAATCCTGCGTTCACGGTAGATAGCTTCTCTCATTTGATCTTTGTTTAAACCTGTTGTCAAATCCGGAATTCCGGCTCTGGACCGAATTTTATTTATGTACGGATACGCTTTAGCCGGACCTTCCACTTCATTTATGGCTTCAGCATAGTTCAGATAGATCTCAGCCAACCTCATATATAACCAGGCTTTCCGTGTATAACCTGCTCCTGTGGCAGGATTTGCATTTGGATTGATAATCTTTGCTATCAGGTATCCGGTTTTACAATAGTCGGATCCCGCACCACGTCGTCCATCTTTTCCGGTATACCAGAAATCACAAGTTGTTCCAAGCCATCTTTGTCCTGCAAAATTGATCGATGCATAGAAACGGGGTTCCCGGTTCGCATACATTTTCCGGACGCCTGCCGGACACCAACCGTCAGAGCCTTCAGCCGAAGTATAACCTTCCTCTTCATAACCCGATGCCGAATTGATAACCGGTATCAGGCCATCTTCCTTATAACCGGTTATGGGGGGCAAACCGTTTGCCATTTGATATGCATCCACCATTTCCTGCGTAGGATTCAAAATTGAAAATCCTTTTAAGCTAAGAATAGTACCGCAATTGTCCAAGTGATTATACCATTCCACATTTCTCCAAAATATCCATTCGTCATTATAAAGTTCCTGATGGATACCTCGATAGTTATTTACATAATCAGGAAGCTTCGCGTTATAAAGTTTATGACCGGCATTTTCCAAGGCAGTGATACATTCCAATGCAGCAGCTGCAGCCTTACTCCATTTGGTAGCATCGTAGCTGGTAGGAAACAGATGAGTACCATCATTATCTACAAAGTCTTTAAAATGTGCATGGCCATTGTAGATAGATGATGCCGCATAAAGCAATGTCCGTGATTTTAAAGCCATAGCAGCTCCTCCCGAACAACGCCCTATATTTTCACCTGTAAACCGCACCGGCAAAAGAGATATGGCGTGATCACAATCATCAACAATAAATTGAATGCACTCTTCTAACGTATTTCGCTTAATGGTAGTATAATCTCCACTGGTCGGAAGCACATGGTCGGTAATGGGTACCGCCCCATAAGTTCTAACCAGTTGGTAGTACGCAAACGCCCGTAGAAGATAGGCTTCTCCCTTCCATTGGTTTCGGATTGTTTCTGTAAACTCTACCGCATCAACCTCATCTGGCAACGGAGTGTTGTCTATATTTTCTAGAAAAATATTTGCTTTGCGGATTCCCATAAAACATTCATCCCATACAGGACAAATAGATTTAGAATTGCTCGGATTCATAGAGCCATTATTCAAATAGTGTGAAGCAGCGCCACCATAGGCAATCTCCATTTCGTCGCATCCGGCAGTAAATGGATTTCTCGCCCACGTGTCGTTCAATGCACACATATAATTCAATTCTGCCGGCAAATGCATATAGGTGTTTGCCAACCAACGTTTCGCGGTTGTATAATTTTCAAACACCTCTTCCACTGTCATATCTCCTTCGGGCAATTTATCCAGATAATCACCACATGATAACAACCAAACTGCTACATAAAGGATTACTGCATATTTTAAAATTTTAGATCTCATAGTATAATAAAAATTAGAAGTTAATTTGCGTTCCGAAATTTATAGTACGTTGTAACGGATATGCGTCACCGATATTTTGCTCCGGATCAATAATTTTCAATTTGTCAAATGTCAATAAATTAGAACCGTTCACAAAGAGTCTGATCCCTGCAATATGTAATATTTTCATCCATTCTTTAGGAAACGTATAACCGATTTCCGCATTTTGTAATTTCATATAACCTGCATCGCGCATATAAATAGTGGAATTGCGATTATTATGTGTATTATTTGCTGCAATAACTGTCGGATATTTGGCATTCGAATTATCAGCGCCCGGTACCCAACGATTATCGTAATACTCTCTCAACACGTTATAATTAGGATATTCCAGCGAAAAGGGATACATTCCTGCTGCCGTAAGAAAAGTGCTGCGATTGCCCACTCCTGAAAATTGCACGGATGCATCAAAGTTCTTGTAAGCCAGACCACCGCCAAAACCAAACATGATTTCGGCTATTTGAGGATGACCGATAAATACCCTGTCGTTTTCATTGATGACCCCGTCCTCATTCATATCCTTGTATTTTATATCTCCGGGTATGATTGTCGTTTGAAATTCAGATTTAGCCCAGTTGTCTATCTCTTCCTGATCTTTGAACAAACCCTCAGCTATCAATGCAAATGCCTGTGTAAGAGATGTTCCTCTAGTTTGCTGATACGGCTCTGCCGGGATGGGTGTATCGTCTTCTATTATTTTATTGCGGGCAAAAGTGAAGTTTCCCCTCAAAGAATAGGTCAATCCGTAAGATGTGGTATTTTTTAATTCGATAGCAGCATCAAATCCTTTATTATCCATAATTCCAAGGTTCCCGTAAGGAGTGCCGTGAGGAACCAATCCGAGAAGGGCAGGTAGCTGTGCCCTTTTCAATAAAATATTTTCACGACGTTCTTTAAAGGCGTCAAATTGCAAACTGAATTTGTTAAATAACCCAATATCAATCCCTGCATTATACTTGGTTGAAGTTTCCCAGACTAAATCTACACCAAATTTTTTCTCTTCAATCCCACTTAACCAGGTTTGCCCGGTACCATACCAGTATCCTGTAGCGGCAGTATTCACTGCGGTCACATATAAAAACCTATCGCCACTTACTAAATCGCTACCTACCTGTCCTACCGATCCCCTTATTTTCAGATTGTTCACAACTTTTGGATTCCAGAATTCTTCACTTGAGACCACCCATCCCAAAGAGAGAGAAGGGAAGAACCCATACCTGTTTTTTTTGGGAAATTGTTCCGATCCATTATAACCAAAATTGAATTCCGTCAGATAACGATTGCCGTAATTATACGAAAATCGTCCCACAAGCCCTTGGTGACGGTTGGGTAAATTATTTATTGAAGTACCCGCGGTCAGGTTTTTATACTCTTTCCTATTCATAAGCAACATGGCCGCCACATCGTGAAGACCAAACTTCCGCGCATAATTAAGGGCGCCCTCCCAATACATGGAATAATTGGAATCCTGAATATCGAGACTGTATCCCATCGTTCCTTGTTCACGCCAAATACGATAAATATATTCTCCATCAGCATCACGCCCCGTCACCTGTTTCACTCCAAAGGCTTGTCTGCGGCCTACTTCATTTTTATAATAGTGGTCGAATGCAAATTTCCCACTTATCGACAAACCTTTTGTGACAAGTTTTGATAAATCCCAGCGCGCAGCCAAATTTCCTTGATTATTCCCGATATACATTTGAGTATAACCGGTTTGCGTAGCCAAACCATAAGGATTACCAATAAGGTATGCGGTTGTACCCCCACCAGCGATCGATCCGTCCGGATTCCTTACCGGATAAATTAAGGGAGATGTTTGACGTATAGCTGACCAAATAGCGCCGGCACTGGTGCCTTGGTAACTCCTATTTTGGATGGTCGTGGCTAATCCCAGTTCAAGAGAAAAATCCTTGGTTACATTCACATCAATATTCGACCGCAAATTGTAACGGCGGAATTTTCCCCCGTTTGTTCCCCAATCATACGACTTGTCCTCTTTATATAGACCATCTTTTCCTACATATCCGAGATTTATATAATAGCGTGCCACTTCATTCCCTCCCGAGACATTCAGGTTATGCGTGGTTTGCCAAGTATCTTTTTTGAATACCTCATCTATCCAGTTTACATTGGGGTACAGGTATGGATCGGATCCATCCTTGAATTTCTGAATATCTTCAGAAGACCAGGGTAACGATGATAATTGGGAATTGAATGCGGCTTCATTCATTAAGGTCGCAAATTCATAGGCTTCAATATATTGAGGAAATCTCCTACCTTCCAACGTAGCATATTCACCGCGATAAGTTACCTTTGGTTTTCCTTGCACACCTTTTTTTGTGGTGATAAGGATAACTCCATTCGCACCTTGTACACCATATACTGCCGTAGCCGAAGCATCTTTCAATATAGTGAAACTTTCAACTTCCTGAATATTCACTACATTAATATCGCGTTCTACCCCGTCAACCAAAATAAGCGGAGATGTAAATCCGGTAAAGGTACCCATACCACGTATATAAAGAGCTGCCCCGTCGAATCCCGGTTCACCACTGGATTGGCGAGTAATAATTCCAGGAATTGTCCCGCCCAATGCATTTGACAAAGAAGCTGCCGGAACCGCTTGAAGTTGTTTCACTTCAGCATTGGAAACAGCACCCGTTACCGAAATCTTCTTTTGGGTTCCGTAACCGATGACCACTACCTCGTCGAGGGCCTCCGTTTCCTCCTCCAAAAACACGTCAATAATACCTTGTTTCCCTACTTGAACCTCTGTTTCCTTAAATCCGACATAAGTGAAACGAAGAACCGGATCTTGTGTCGTCAGATGAATGATATAAGTACCATTTATGTCTGTTACCGCTCCATTTGTAGTACCTACTTCCATCACATTCACTCCGATAAGGAGTTCGTTTTTCGTATCCATAACACGCCCGGTAACTTTTTGTCCCGATTGTGCCATACAAAACAACATGTTTCCTATACTCATCAAGACAATAAGAAACAATTTTTTTAAATGTCTGTTTTTCATACTCTTTGCAACTAATTATTAATTGTTTAATTTATTAAAAACAATAAAAATCCATGTTAATTTTTCTTTAAGGATGCTTTCATCAATACAACATCATACGGATTCCATGTTGACATCGTAAAATAAATGGTGGTAGAGGAGTGATCGCCTGTTGCAAAATGCTCGAATTGATATGGTCCATATTCACCACCCCATTCATTTTCACGTCCTGGATTATGTATATTATCGCAATTACTATGTAACCAACTCGTATGCATAAAATTACAATATCCTCCATCCTCCCATGGGCGAAATATGGCTTGCGCTTTCGACCAAGGTCCCCAGGGAGTATCTGATACTCGAAGGTTGATTCCCCGCGGTTCAGGCTCTCCATGGTTATACAATAGAATCCATTTTTTAATGAATTTATTATAAGATGCTGAAAGTTCTCCTACGCCCGGATTGGTTAACTGGAAAATTGGTTTGGCATATTTTTCTTTTCCAGTCCATAGCGGTTTTCCATCTTTAATTCCGCCAAAATAGTGAATTGAACTTCTATTTTTTATTTCAGATATTGGCTGATAGGCCAAATAAATATGACTTTGCCTGTAACTTCCAGATCCAAACATAACTATACCGTCTCCTTCGTGAGGTGGTAAAAAATTCCAATCTGAGTTTCTTACTCTGACTACAGAGACATTAATAAATTTAGATACAGATAAATCATACACTTTAGAATATAGACCTTTCAAGGCATTTGTTCTATTTGCCGTAGCTAAAACAGAACGTCCCATAGTAATTTTATCGCTATGATCTGTTGTGATCCATATAAAAAATTCATTATCTATCACTATCCCTTCCGTAGGGACTTCAAAGGCTCCCGTAGTATTAATCCCAGGTATAGTGATACCTTGGTATATTCCTCTATCATCAGTTACAAAATCGAGTCTTAGACCTTCTTCCGGAGTTTTATCTGTCGTATATCCGATTGCATCATGCAATCCAGATTGCGGACCCCATGTATCTCCAAACAATAGCCACGTCGTATCTCCATCCTCGAAGGGCACTCCTAAGTCGGTGCCTTCTATTCGGTAACGTGAGTAGCATTGACTAAGCGTCAATTCATGTAAATGGTTATCATAATCACCTGTCAACTGGCAAATTTTAGTAGCTTGTTGAACTATTGTGATGTCCGAGGGAATTGTGTTAGGAATGTTTCCGATAACGATCGATTCTTCAGATTCAGGTTCCCCTGTTCCCTGATCGGGAGAGTTATCAGAACATGCCAATGACAAAAACACCATAGAACTATAAATTATTTTTCTTATCATATTAGGATTGAAAATTCAAAAAGCAGAAAGGATTATTTGCTAAAATACCCACAAGAGCTTTTCGGAATGGACTCAATTATATAATTTAGGATTCACCTTCCAATCATTATCTCTATCAAAAGCAAAATCTTTCACTCGCGGTCTTCTTTCACGCAGACGTACAGACTCAATTCCCAATTTTTCTCCAAAAGAAAAGGGATCTTTCCCAACTAATCGGAGTTCAATTTTGTAATCACCTATATCAGGCCAAAAATCAAGTAAGTGATACTCCCAATCTTCTATTTTTTCATTATATAAATTCATAGGATAACCTATTTTTATTCCATTTAAATAGGCTTGCCAAATACCATAATCCGGTGCTTTTGTTAATGACAACAAAAGTCTTACAGGTCTCTTTTCTGATACTTGAAAGGGGATCTCAACTTTTGCATGATGATTACTTGGAGAGAAAAATAATTGTCCGTTTGGAAAATGTGCTAAGTTGTTTTGAATAACAGCCGTTCCATTACTAATCTTTTTTGTTCCAATTACATCTTTTGCCATAAATATCTCATCTAAATTTGGTAAAATTCTATTTTCTGCATTAGGAACAGGCTCACTATGTGATGGATTACCAATTTGATACCAAAAAGCAACAGAAGCATAATCATCTTCTCTTTTATTCCAACTGTGGGCTTTCTGCTCTTTATTTTCATCGGGAGATATCCAGCCAAAAGTTTCCATGGTTACCTTAATTTTTTTATTAAAAATAATCGGATCTGTAAGATGCCAACGAAAGGCAGAAGTATGACTGCCCACAATTCCCCATTGATCAAAATAAACCGTCCCGAAATAAGGAGTGTTAACGTTTGTTTTAAGCCCCCAAGCAGAAAGAAAATAATCTTCAGTGCCGGTTCCCCAAATTGAAGGTTCTTCTTCTCCGTCAATATAAATTTTTTCGTCTCCCTCTCCAAACCATGACGGACTACGCGTTCTTACAGCAAGTACTGTTCCCACGTAATGTCCCTTCCCTTCTGTCTCAAGAATTAGATAGTCACCATCACTTACCGTGGGGTACTCCTGTCTGTATCTTGCATAAAAATATGGCGTTTCTTTGGGTAATTTATCTTTTTTTATCCAGTCAATGTTGTAATAAAGTAAGTTAATATTCTTTTCTTTACTTTGATTGACAATTTCAATACGTATGGATTTCCTAAAAGGCATGTGCCAGAAACAATTATATGAATCAGCATCCTCAACAATTACAGGGAGACTAATTATTTCACTACGTTTACCGAAACAATTCGCAAAAAAATCTCCAAACGGTACTTCTACTCCTGGTTTTTCATTACCATCGTAAAAGATCCTTAAGAGCATTTCCTGATGCGTTGCTGAACCTTCGGTTGCCCATGGGTGCTTTTCCGGTCCAAGAAAAGTAAACCACATGTGTGTTACTACACCTGAACCAGAAACATCAAGTACAACTTTGGTTTCACCTGGCAATATCGTCGAATTATCAGAATTATGGGGAATGGGTTTTCCTTCTTCATCGGTTTTGGTAGATGAAGAACGCATACTTCTCCCATTCATCGGTTTTAAAAGATCAGAAAATAATAGACCAGATGCAACTTCTCGCTCGTTGTTTCCGCATGAAATATTTAAAACAGCGAAAATGACGAAAAATAGTATTACTCGTTTCTTCAAGAAATAGGTTTTCATTGCGTTATTTATATAATGGCCCGTAAATATTACACGCCCTGTAATCCGCCCCTTCATTATCAGAACCGAAGGCTGACCACGCCGAAGGGCGGAAGATCTTCGATTCGTCCACATTGTGCATATTCACAGGAATAGAAAGCGCCGAAGCCAGCGTGACCAAATCGGCCCCGATGTGTCCGTAGCTGATAGCTCCATGGTTTGCACCCCAATAGTTCATCACCGAATAGATATCGGTAAAGCGACCTTTACCGGTAATGCGTGGCACGAAAAAAGTGGATGGCCACGTTTTATCAGTCCGCTTGTTAATGATGTCGAAGACTTCATCCGGGAGAGTCGCGGTCCAGCCCTCGGCAATCTGCAATACGGGACCCAGCCCTTTGATCAGATTGAGGCGGCACATAGTCACCGGCATGCATGCCTTGGTAAGGAATTGTGATGAATATCCTCCACCACGCATGTATTCGAGCGATGCGGGATACCAAGTGGTGGCGTTGAGCATCTTCTCCACCTCCTCTTGATTGATTTCCCAGAAAGGTTTCATTACCGGATTGCCGTTTTCATCTGATTGCCGGCCAGTGCCGTCGAGGGTACATGAGCCGGAATTGATCAGGTGGATTGCTCCATCTTTTAATATTCCTTCCGGTTTCCAACCACTTACCCGTTCAATGGCCTCGGGACTCCAGTAGGTGCGCACATCGGCAAATATTTGTGAGGTATTGGTCAGCAGCTGGTTAAACAACATACTGATACCATTCAGATGGTCGTCCTCTGTTGCAAAAGTGAACGGTTTACGGATACCATTCCAATCAAAAGAAGAATTGAGGATTGCTTCCGAAAAATCCCCGTCAGGCAGGAAATCGGTCCACTGCCGTTGTCCCTGAAAACCACCCGCTATGGCATTGTGTCCAAGTGCTTCCTCACCATATCCCATGGCATCCAATACCGGATTTCCGATCATCAGGTCGCGCATGACCAGCGTCATCTTCACCACAAACCTCCAGTTCTCATCTTTCTTTTCACGACTCTGTTTCAAGTGTTCGGGATTAAAATCCTCTCCTTCCCTGCTCATACAGTGTTTTTTAGTCCATTGTATCGCCTTCTCAAATTCATCCTTGTCATAAATACCCAACTGTATCCTTCGCAGTATCTCACTGGCATCCACAAATTCGGCACGCATGCCAAGGTACTCCTGCAGAAAATCGGGGTTGGTCATCGAACCACCAATTCCCATCGATACGGAGCCGATAGAAAGGTATGACTTACCCCTCATGATGGCCACGGCAAGACCGGCACGCGCAAAACGAAGCAATTTTTCCTGCACATCGTCCGGTATGACCGGATCGTTCATCTCCTGCACTTCCCTTCCGTAAATGCCAAATGCCGGTAATCCCTTCTGGCTATGGACCGCCAATGCGGCAGCAAGATAAACCGCACCGGGACGTTCTGTGCCGTTAAACCCCCAGATAGCCTTGGGAATGTTGGGATTCATATCAATAGTTTCCGATCCGTAACACCAGCAAGGGGTTACCGACAAAGAAAGACCTACACTCTCCCTTTCAAATTTTTCCGCACACAAAGCTGCTTCCCTTACTCCTCCAATACAACTGTCGGCAATCACACATTCTACCGGGGAACCGTCCGGATAACGAAGATTATCCCGATATAACTTCTCTACACTTTTTGCCAGATTCATAGTGGTGTCTTCCAAAGACTCCCTAATACCTCCACGCCGCCCATCAATCACAGGACGAATTCCGATTTTAGGATAAATTTGTTGCATACAATCTATTTTATTATTTTAAATATATAATACAGAAAAATTAAACGTTTAACTAATATCATAATCTTAATTTTATAGGGTAATTAAACGTTTAACTAATAATAAAAAATTCAAATGATTAATTCTGCCTCCAAAAAAAGTTTATGGTTTTTCACCTCTTTCTTTTCTATTTGCTCAATCAATAATTCGAGTGCTTTTCTTGCCATTTCTTCTATGGGTTGCTTGATAAACGGTACTCTAAATGGGAACAAATTAATTGCATCCGTTTCATCGAAACACATCACCTGAATATCTTTTTG
>JBAYRG010000017.1:0-19634 GCA_041676805.1 Proteiniphilum sp. | reverse complement strand
AGATCTATCTGTTTATCCCTATCCGTTTGTGAAAAACAACAGGTTGTGGCGAAAACTCCCGAAAGAGCCATCATGATTATTTTCTTCATACAATTATTATATTTTTTCTTGTTGATATGCCAATCAAGGCAATCGATACATTGGCATTATTTTCCGACAAGCCGGGACAAACAGTCCCATATTTTTTCACACTCCTTTGCTGATCGATTCTAACTTCTGTGGTTTCCTGATCCTGAACAAAAGCGCGTAGAAAATGGGCAAAAGGATCAGTGTGATGATTGTCCCGAATGTCAATCCTCCGATGACCACCACCGCGAGGCTACCATACATCGGATCGGGGATAAGAGGAAGCATGCCGAGAATGGTGGTTGCCGAAGCCATGATGACCGGACGGGTACGATTAATCGTGGACTCGATGATTGCCTGGTAAGGTTCCGCACCCTCGTTGCTCATGCGCGTGATCTCATCAATAAGGACAATCGCGTTCTTTACCAGCATGCCTATCAACCCCACTGCACCTATTATCCCCATAAATGTAAACGGGGTTCCGGTAAGTATCAATGTCACAACCACTCCTATACTGGCAAATGGCAGAATGAAAAGGACCAATATCATCTTCCTTATGCTGTTAAACAGCAGCAGCAATATCACCAAGATGATGATCATTACCAAAGGGAGATATCCCAGGATATTTGAAATAGCCGTGTTTTGCATTTTTCCTTCTCCTATCCACTCCATCGCGTATCCGCCGGGAAGTGCGATCGCTTCAATCTGTTGCTTGATATCATTTTTTGCTGCCGAAGAAGTCGCGTCCAATGCCGGATCACATTGCACCTCTATCGCCCTCTGTCCTCCATAGCGGTAGATAAGCGGCTCTTCCCATCCAATCTGGAAACCGTCAGTAGCTTGACTAAGCGGAGTGGTAGTGAACATGTCATCCATCAATTCATCCACTGAAAAATTCCCCTGGAGTAATCCCGGCAAATTGATATCATCCACAGCGATATTCGGCAACGTGCTCCAGACCGGTATGTCTTGCAAGTCGCTGATCTGTTTTCCGTCGTTATCATGGATTTTCAGGTAAACAACCAGCCGTTTGCCGTCATCGTAAAGCAAGCCGGCGGGCAGCCCCTGTGTAGAAGCCTGTAAAGCCCTGGCCATGTCTTCACGTCCGATGCCGGTGCTCTTTGCCTGTTGTTCGGCATATGGCAGCCGGATACTTTTAGCATAAGGTTGCCAATTATCGCATACCGAATAGGCGTCTATCATCGGTGATTGCTTCATGATCTCCCGCGCCTGTTCCGAAAGGCCGCGCAAAACAGCGGGGTCGGGTCCGGTAAACATCACCTCTACGGGATGACTCGCGTCTATGGAAAGGGAGTACTTTCGAACACGGATATAGCCATCGGGATATTCATCACGCAACTGCTGTTGAATGTCAGGCAACAGCCGGTAGGCATCACGATAGTTGTTAAAATTGAGAATAATTTCACCGTAACTATCTCCGCCTGACCCCATGGCGCGGGCCAAAGAGTATCGTCCGGGAGTTTGTCCCTGGCTTACAGCTATCTTTGCAATCTCGTCATATTCGGATAATTTCCCTGTAATCTCCAACAGATCCTGTTTTACCCGCTCGGAACTTGTTTGGAGAGGCAGGCTGTACTCTACATAGAGTTGGTTGTAATCAAAATCGGGGAAAAATTTCACTTTGATAAGGGTAAATCCCCAGATAGATAGTAACAGACAGCCCATGCTTATGGTAAAGGTGGTGATTTTTCTATCCATAAACAGGTTGAGTGACCCGCGGATAAACCGGTGTATTGCTGACTCTCCGTTCGGATTTGCTTTTTCAACTCTTCTTTTTCTTTCAGAATGGCGGGGAGGCAGCATTTTACTTGCGAAAATCGGTATCTGTGTGAGGGCAAGTACCCAGCTCACCAACAATGATATCGCCAGCACGTAGAACAGGTCGCTCGCATATTCACCTATCGTATCGGGCGACAAGCCTACGGGAAGAAAAGTGACCAGGGCAATGAATGTCGCTCCAAGCAATGGCATGGCCGTGTTTCTCGCCGTCCGGAAAAGCGCCCTCTTGGGTGGAAGTCCCCGTTTCCTGTCCACCAGGATACCATCCATTATAACAACCGCGTTGTCGACCAACATGCCCATCGCGACAATGAAAGCGCCCAATGAAATACGTTGAAGCGTTCCATCGACAGCCAGCAGGAGCGGAAATGTGGCCAACACCGTCAAAAGAAGCCCGATCCCGAGGATGATGCCGCTTCGGACTCCCATGGTAAGCATGATTATACCGATCACAATCAATACCGAAGCCACGATATTCCACAAAAAAGAATCTATCGCGTCAGACACGCGGTCCGGCTGAAAATAGACCTTGTCATAGACAAATCCGGCCGGCAGGTCTGCTTTCAATTCTTCCATTCGTTTATCGGCACGCTTCCCCACATCGGGGACTATCGCCTCCGGTTCCATCGACACCAATATGGCGATGGCCGGTTCACCGTCCACCCAAAAACCATTTGTCTGGGGGTTATCGCCATATTCCCTGGTCACCGATGCGATATCTCCCAGCTTAACCTGCTTTCCAGAGGGTGTTTTGATGATCATCTCCCGCAGATCATCTTCCGACTCGATCTTCCCACCTACGGCCAACTTCAGTTTTTCATCGCTCTCCGTATAGTAGTAACCTGCATTTACAGGTTGGCTCATTGCATTGATGGCGCTCATGATCTGCGTGGGATAGATACTGTTCCGGGCAAGCATTTCTCTTGCAAGCGATATGTTGACCACTTCTTCCCGCGTGCCGAAAAACGCAACCCGTTTCACACCATCCACTTTCAGTAATTCACGGCGGATCATCTCGGCATATCTTTGCATTTCAATGTATGAATAACCTTCGGCGGTGATATAATAAAACATGCCGTAAATATCACTTACATCGTCTATCACTATCGGCTGCATGGCTCCTTGCGGTAATTTCATCGACGCCAGCTGCACTTTTCTCCGCAGGATATCCCAACGCTGCTCCATCTCTTTCGGGGGAACAGATAGTTCAAGTTCAAGGGTTATGACAGAGATATTCTCAGAAGAAGTGGAGGAGATTTGAGAAATATTACCCAAAGCCCGCAATTCATCTTCCAAAACGGAAGTTACTTCCAATTCTATTTCATGCGCCGAAGCGCCCGGATAATAGGTCATTACCATGGCTTGTTTAATAGATACGTCCGGATCTTCCAGCTTGGGCATCACCGAATAGGCATATATCCCGCCAAAGACCACCATTACCAGCAAAGCCCAAAAAAGTGTCTGGTTCTTGTAGAAAAAATCGGTAAGTTTCATAGAACTCCTCCTTTATTGGTTTCGGCAGTTTCCGGAATGATAGCTACTTTATCACCTTCTTCTATGACCCTCAAGCCGGCTTCAATGATCTCATCTTTCGCTGAAATCCCCGATAAGACAATGATCCTGCCGCCATTGTCCACACCTCCTGTTGTGATCTCTTTTCTTCTTGCAATATTATTTTCAACGCACCATACATAGCTTGTATCCCCTTTTTTTAAAATCGCTTTTGAGGGAAGGGTATAAACTCCGCCATCTGCCTCCCCATTCATGGTAATCATCACCTCCACATTCATTCCCGGGGCTAGTCCCGAATGGGACGACTCGGGGATGAAATTTATTTTATACAATTGCCGGCTATTCGATTTTTTATTTATTCCCACGAATTTCAATGGAATATTCTTATCGGGAACCAGGTTTGTCCGACACGAATAATTGACAAACTCATCTTGCCTGAGAAATAACGACGCGGGAAGTTCTGTTTCAACCTTTACCGATGAGATATCGATGAAGGTGACAACCGGTGTGCCCGCATTCACCATTTCCGACTTCACGAAATTGACTGATTGAATGTATCCTGACACCGGTGCCCTGAGGGTTGTATATTCTACTATATTTTTATTGGCTTTCAACTGGACTTCTAATGCCTGAAGCCCTGCAAGCGCTTTTTCATAATCATTTCCCGGGATATTGTTCTTTTCGTAAAGTATCGACAACCGTTCGACTTCGGTTTTCAGCTGGTCATACTGAATCTGGCTTCCTTCGAGTTGCAGCATATAGTCTTTCTTGTCGAGTTCGGCTATAACAGCCCCTTCACGGACATAATCCCCCTCCTTCACCAAGACATGGCTGATCTGCCCGGCGGTCTTGAACCCCAGGTTGATCTCATTCGCCACTTTCACTACCCCGGGAAAGGTACGTACGTTTACACTGCTGATTACAACAGGAGAAACAGTCTTCACATTTTTGACCGTGGTTGAGTCCTGGTTGTTTGTATTATTCTTACAACCCGCCAACAAACAAAATAGAAGCAATGATATTACAACTGGTTTAGTTTTCATTGTTTTTTTATTTCGAAATGAATAGATAAGTTATTTGGCAAATTTCGCACTTTTCATACTCTCTGAAAAGCCATATAAGTAGACATAATTGTTCATTTTGTCGCTTTGAGTGGGGTAAATATAAAAAATCAACCTATTTTTGTGTTTATAAAGTTGATTTATATGAGAAAGGATATTCAGTTTTACGATTATTATTCGCTACATGGTCTGGTGAATTCCAAAAACTATGTGGAGAACTTCTTTATCTTCGATGATATCGAATCCTTCTCTGAGGGGTTTCATTTCAATGCCATAATGAACTACCCGATACGTCTCGGTATGGTGGTGGCTATCGCTTGCAGGAAAGGAAGCATGGCACTGCGGATAGGACTGAAGAATTTTGTGATAGAGCAGAATATGGTCCTGATCATCCTCCCTGAACAGATTTTTCAACTGATGGAGATGAGTCCTGATTTTGAGTTGAGTTGCATCTTATTAGAGAAAAACTTCTTCGATATTCAGAACGACTTTAAAATGGCATTAGACTTGCAGAATTATTTTTTCAAACAGCCATGTGTTGAACTGTCGGAAAAGGAGAGGAAAGAAGTCATGACTATTTTTGAATTGATGAAAGAGACAATCAGTGAAAAGAAGAACTTTTTTCTGAAAGAGATCGTGCAAACCTACATTCGCATTCTTTTTTATAATGTCTGCAATATTCTTTTAACGTCGAAGGAGAGAGGTGTAAGGACACGAAAGGAGGAGATATTTGAAGAGTTTATCTCCTTACTCAGTCAAAATTTCCGGAAAGAGAAAAATATAGGATGGTATGCCGAAAAATTTCCTCTTACCTCCAAGTATCTTTCGAAATTAATTTATGAAGTGAGTGGCAAGCATGCCGGCGAATGGATTAAAGATTACATCATTTTGGAGGCGAAAGCCTTATTGAAGTCGAGTTCACTCACTGTCTTGCAAATCAGTGACGAGTTGGGTTTTTCAAATCAATCGCACTTCGGCAGTTATTTCAAGCGCTACACAGGTGTCTCTCCGCGACAATACAAATATGACAAGAAAGAGTGAATAGAGTTGTAGTTTTTCTATTTTTCGTTTTGAATTGTAATAAATTGAAACTACATTTGTTACCATGAACCATAAGAAAATTATCCATATCGACATGGATGCTTTCTATGCCTCCATCGAACAGCGCGATAATCCTCAACTTCGGGGTAAACCTGTTGCGGTGGGGTATGGTGAAAAACGGGGGGTGGTGGCTGCGGCGAGTTATGAAGCGCGCAAATATGGTGTCTATTCGGCGATGGCCTCGGTGACAGCACTTCGAAAATGTCCTCATATTATCTTTGTCATGCCTCGATTCGATATCTACCGAAATGTGTCGAACCAGATCATGCAGATCTTCCTTGAATATACCGATAAAGTGGAGCCCCTCTCACTTGATGAAGCGTTTCTCGATGTGACGGTAAACCATAGGGGACTTCGTTCTGCCACTATGATCGCAAAAGAGATCAAACAGAAGATATTCAATCGGACACGCCTGACAGCGTCTGCCGGTGTCTCCTATAACAAATTCCTTGCAAAGATCGCTTCGGATTATAATAAGCCGGACGGACTCTTTGTGATTGAACCGGATAAGGCGGAGGATTTTATAGAGAAACTGCCTATCGGAAAGTTCTTCGGAGTGGGGAAAGTGACTGCGGCACGAATGGCGGAATTGGGTATTAAAACGGGACAAGAGTTAAAGCAGTGGAGTGAGATCGATCTGGTAAAAGAGTTCGGGAAAGCGGGAATTGGCTATTATCAATTTGCAAGAGGAGTAGATGAGCGAGAGGTGGAATCGGAGAGAGTGCGTAAGTCGCTGGGTGCTGAAGAGACTTTCTTGGAAGATCTTGGCGAAATTGTGGATATGCTGGCCGCACTCGATGAGATTGCGCGCGAGGTATCCCGAAGGGCGGAAAAGCGAAAATTTCTTGCCAAGACTCTCACGTTGAAGATCAAGTATGCCGATTTTACGATCATTACCCGAAGTAGGACCGCAAGTCATTATATCAAGACTTATCAGGAGATGTTTGAATTGGGTAAGGAACTATTGTTGCAAGTGGATGATCTGGAAGAGAAGAAGATCCGTCTGATGGGACTCACCCTGAAAAATGCCGATGCCGACGCGGGACAACCACTGGTTGATGGAATTCAGCTGTCGCTCGACTTTAAAGATTGAAGCTGTCGACCTTTTCTGATGATATGCTATAATAAGAAATTCTCCGGTTTCTTGGCTTGAATACCTTTGTAACGGGATTTTATCTCTTCGATATCTTTTTCGTAATCACCGGAAGGATAGATAACACCAAGAGAGATGGCTTCCTTTTTTTGATAATCCAACCCAACCAATAATATCGGCACCCCCGCTTTATACGCAATATAGTAAAATCCTTTCTTCCACTCTTTCACCGGCTTGCGTGTCCCTTCCGGAGTGATGGCCAGTTGCATCTGGTTGCGTCGGTTGAATTCCGATGCCAGGGTGTCGGTAAGCGAGGTGTTCTTATCTCTGGTGACGGGGATACCTCCCAGGCTTTTAAAAATTAGATTGAACGGGAAAATAAACCATTCTGCTTTGATCAGGAAATTGGCTGTCCTTCCGATGGAGCCATAGCCCAGTTTTGCTATCGGAAAATCCCAGTTGCTGGTATGCGGTGCCACGGCAATCACGCATTTGGAGAGAATGGGAAATTCACCCCTGACACGCCAGCCGAGGATTTTGTTGAAGATAAATTTACTGATCCTTTTCATTCTCCATTTTCTATGTGGTAGATGACTTTTTTCTATTTGCATGGGTTCTCTTCCCGGTTTAAAATAGAGGGAAACCGCTGCTCCTATCACGTTTATTGCAGCCGAAAATTCAGCATCTCCGGAAATTTAACGTGATTTGCAGTTTAAAGCTCGTTTTGTAATTGCTCCCAGTGATGCATTGCCCGATCCATCCGGGCTTTGGTCTCTAAATATTTCTGCAGCAAATCCATATCCGATGCGCCTTCCGGCGTGGAGAGCGTTGCTTCCATCTCTGAGATCTTCTTTTCCAACGATTCTATCTTGTTTTCCGCCTCTTCAATTTGCTTCTCTAATTTGCGTTGTTTCCGGTTCAGCTCTTTTTGCTCCTGATAGGATAGCTTACTTTCTGACGGCTGTTCCTGTCTCTTCTCATCTTTTGATGATGGGTGAGTGGAAAGTTCCAACTGTTGTAGGGTCTCCAATCTCTTCTTGTCCAGAAAGTCATAAATGCCACCCAGGTGTTCCGTCACTTTTCCCCCGCCAAATTCATAAACCTTATTGACCAGCCCGTTCAGGAAGTCGCGGTCGTGCGACACGATGATGGCGGTGCCGTCGAACTCTCTGATTGCTTTTTTCAGTACCTCTTTCGATGCGATATCGAGGTGATTGGTCGGCTCATCCAGAATAAGCAGGTTGACCGGCTCCAATAGCAAGCGGATCATCGCCAGGCGGCTTCGCTCGCCACCCGACAATACCTTTACCTTTTTCTCAGATGCCTCGCCACCAAACATAAAGGCACCCAGGATATCGCGTATCTTGGTGCGGATATCGCCTACTGCCACATAATCGATAGTGTCGAATACCGTCAACTCCTCGTCCAGCAGTTGTGCCTGGTTCTGCGCGAAATAACCGATTTTCACGTTGTGTCCCAGTTCCAGTTTTCCGCCATGCTCAATCTCGTTCATGATACATTTCACGAGAGTGGATTTCCCTTCGCCGTTCTTTCCGACAAACGCCACTTTTTCACCACGTTCGATGGTAAGGGTGACATCTTTAATGACAAGATGATCGCCATAGCTTTTCGACAGATCCTCGATGATGATGGGGTAGGAGCCGGAACGCGGTGCAGGAGGGAATTTCAGGTTAAGTCGCGAATTATCCACCTCATCTACCTCAATCCGTTCTATTTTTTCCAACTGCTTGATACGCGACTGCACCTGGTTGGATTTGGTCGCCTTGTAACGGAACCGCTCGATAAATTCTTCGGTATCCTTGATTTGCTTCTGTTGATTTTCGTAAGCCCTCAGCTGTTGCTCACGACGTTCCCGGCGCAACTCCAGATATTTGGAATAATTCACTTTGTAATCGTGGGCGTCGCCCAACACAATCTCTATAGTGCGGTTGGTTACGGTATCCAGAAAAGCACGGTCGTGAGATACCAGCATCACTGCGTTGGAGTGGGTAGTAAGGAAATTCTCCAACCATTGGATCGACTCAATATCGAGGTGGTTGGTCGGCTCGTCTAATAGGAGTATATCCGGTGCTTGCAACAAGATTTTTGCCAGTTCGATACGCATACGCCAGCCGCCGCTGAATTCACGGGTGGGACGGTCGAAATCACTTCGCAGGAACCCCAGGCCTGTCAGTGTCTTCTCCACTTCGGCCTCGAAATTATGAATGCCTGATATCTGCAGTATCTCCTGCAGGTCGGTCGCCCGTTCAATAATCGACTGATAGTCATCCGACTCGTAATCGGTGCGCTCCGCCATTTCGGTGTGCAGTGCCTCCAGATCCTTCTCCATCGTCTGGAGATGGTCGAAAGCCAGTGCAGCCTCTTCACGCACGGTGCGACTGTCGCTCATCTTCATCTGCTGCGGCAGATAGCCGATGGAGACCCCTTTGGGTAGGGAGACAACGCCACTGGTGGGCTGCTGTAGTCCCGCCATAATTTTGAGCAGTGTCGATTTTCCGGCGCCGTTCTTTCCGGCAAGGGCTATCCGTTCGCTCCTGTTCAATACGAACGAAATCTGGTCGAGTAAAGTGAAACCGCCAAACGCGACGGTTACGTTCTCTATACTGATCATTGAATAGTTATTTTCTTCGCTTTAATCACAGTCATGAATCGAGAAGTTCGCTGACAATCTCTTGCACGGTGACAGGCTTCTGTTCTCCTGACTCCATATTCTTCAGCGTGATCTTTCCCTCTTTCATTTCGTTCTCACCTACGATAGCCACGAAAGGGATATGGTTGCTGTCGGCATACGACATCTGTTTCTTCATCTTAGCCGTATCGGGATAGAGTTCACAACGGATGCCGGCGCTTCTTAACTGCTGCATTACCGGGAGGAGATAAGCGGCTTCTGCTTCGCCAAAGTTGACAAACAACAGGTCGGTGGTGTAAGTGAAATTCTCCGGGAAAAGATTGAGTTGGTTTAACACATCGTAAATCCGGTCTGCACCGAACGAGATACCCACCCCGGAAACGCCGGGTAACCCGAAAATACCGGTCAGGTTGTCGTACCTGCCACCACCGGTGATGCTTCCGATTTCCATATCGAGCGCCTTCACTTCGATGATGGCACCTGTATAATAGTTGAGTCCCCGTGCCAATGTCAGGTCGAGTGTCAACTCATTTTTTAATGAAAGCAGGCTGGTCTTGTCGAAGATATATTCGAGCTCTTCCACACCTTTAAGTCCGAGAGGGGAGGAAGCCAGTACCACTTTCAGTTGGGTTAATTTTTCCCGGGTAGTACCGTTTAACAGCAAAATGGGCTGTAGCTTTTCTATCGCCTCCCGGGATATTCCTTTCGATAACAACTCTTCATTTACCTTCTCCGTGCCGATCTTGTCTAATTTATCGATAGCGACGGTGATATCGGTGATCTTATCGGCTTCCCCGATGATTTCTGCGATACCGGAGAGAATCTTGCGATTGTTCAATTTTATTGAAACAGAGATCCCAAACTGGGAAAATACTTTATCGATAATCTGGATTAACTCCACCTCGTTGAGCAGTGAGTCGGATCCCACAATATCGGCATCGCACTGGAAGAATTCGCGGTAACGCCCTTTCTGGGGACGATCGGCACGCCATACCGGTTGTATCTGGTAGCGTTTGAAAGGAAAGGTGATATCATTGCGGTGCATCACCACGTAGCGGGCGAAGGGAACGGTCAGGTCGTAGCGAAGTCCTTTCTCGGAGATCTTATTGGCGGTCTTTGCTGAATTCCCTTCGGCAATATCTTCCGCACTCATATCTCCTAAGAAATGGCCGGAGTTAAGTATTTTAAACAATAATTTATCGCCTTCTTCACCATATTTTCCCATCAGTGTGGAGAGATTCTCCATTGCTGGGGTTTCAATCTGGCGGAAGCCGTAGAGACGGTATACCTCTTTGATCGTATCGAAAATATAGTTCCGTTTCGCCGTCTCTTCGGGCGAAAAATCTCTGGTCCCTTTGGGTATGGAAGGTCTTTGCATTGTTCTCTTGATCTTTGTTTTGAGGTGCAAAGATAATGATTTTTATAAAAGGTTGCTCGCCAGTTCCGACAACTCACTCCGTTCTCCTTTGATGAGGTTTACATGTGCGAACAGGTTTTGTCCCCGCATTTTGTCGATCATATAAGCCAACCCGTTGGATTGGGTGTCGAGATAGGGTGAGTCAATTTGTTGAAGATCACCCGTAAATACCATCTTGGTGCCTTCGCCGGAGCGGGTGATAATAGTTTTTACTTCATGCGGAGTGAGATTCTGTGCCTCATCAATGATGCAGAAAGTCCCTGTAAGGCTTCGTCCACGGATAAATGCCAGGGCTTCTATCTCTAATTGTCCCGACTTCTGCATTTCGTCGATCAGCCTGAGGTCGGAACTATTCTGTCCGAGAACTGATTTGATCACGTTCAGGTTGTCGAAAAGCGGTTGCATATAGGGTGCGACTTTCTGTTTCTCGTCGCCGGGAAGATAGCCTAAATCTTTGTTCGACAAGGAAACGATGGGGCGCGCCAACAAAATTTGCCGATAGGTTTTATTCTGCTTCAGGGCAGATGCCAGTGCCAACAGTGTTTTGCCTGTACCTGCCTTTCCGGTAAGGCCAACCAGTTTTATTTCAGGATCGTTTAATACTTCGAAAGCAAATGTCTGCTCCGCATTTCGCGGCTGGATGCCAAAATTGGACTCTTTTTCTATCTTTTTTATTTTTTGCGTGAATGGATTGTAGCGGACCAGCACGCTGTTTCTTTCACTCTTGAGGATGAAACATTGATTGGGATCGAATTGCATCTCGAAATTGAATTCATCGATATCCACACCGCCTGCCTGCGCATATACCTTATCGATCAGGTCGGGATTGATGCCATCGATCATCTCTTCACCCTTGGAGAAAATATCGACATTAATTACCTTGTCGTTGATATAATCTTCGGCCAGCATACCGAGGGAGCGCGCCTTCATTCGCAAGTTGATATCCTTGGATACCAGGATAGTTTTGATTTGCGGATGTTTTTCACCTATCTCCGATACTACGGTAAGAATACGGTTGTCTGGTGTTTTTTCGGGAAAAGCGTCAATGATCTTCCTGTTATCTTTCGAACCGTTTACAATATAGAGTTTGCCTCTGCCAACACCCAAATCGGCTCCATTGGTGAACAGATCGTCGTCGGTGATCAAATCCAATTCGCGCACAAAAGCACGGGCGTTGAAGTTGATCTGATCATTCCCCTTTTTGAACTTGTCCAACTCTTCCAATACCACAAAAGGGATATAGATATCGTTTTCTTCAAAACTATCGAGACATTTGAAATCGTGGAGGATCACATTTGTGTCGAGGATAAAGTTTTTCTTGGCGCTTGTGGTGGTTGTTTTAGTATTGACTTTACTCTTGCTCCTTGTTCCGGTAGTTTTTGTTTTTACCTTGGTTTGACTGTCTGTTGTTGTCATATTTTTTTTAATTTAACTATGTGTAATTCGTATCCTATTCTTTGTTTGTAGCTATCCATTGTAATAAAAAACACAATTCGGGAAAGATTGTTTTGTCCGGAATGTTTTTTTGCTCTGATGGAACAAAAAAACTATCTTTGCCAAGTTTTTTATCCACTGCAATAGTGGGGGCATTTGCTCAACTTTTGCATCTAAATTGAAGACGGATACAACCAAAGGTCTCCACTTTAGTTGTAATCATACGACTTGCTTCTGTAAATGTAATGAAAGCCGGAAGAGAAGCAAAGCTTGTCTGGACTTATCCGAGGCACCTCCTACATTCTGCAAATGTAATGAATTTTATGAAGAAAATATTATTAACAATTAGCTGTATAACGATAATGATGACCACATCGGCAAAAGAAAACCCTTTTTTTAAACCTTTTGCTACTCCTTATGGGACGGCTCCGTTCGATTTAATCAAAATAGAACATTATGAACCCGCTTTCGATAGAGCGATAGAAGAGCATCAGTCGGAGATCGACGCAATAACCGCTAACCTCCAGGTTCCCTCATTTAGCAATACTATTGAAGCGATGGAATATTCCGGTGAGATGCTGACTCGGGTGAGCAGTGTCTTTTTTAACCTGTTGAGTGCGGAAAGCAACGAAGAAATGATGGATATCTCGCAGCGGTTAAGTCCGAAGTTGTCGCAGCATTCCAATAATGTCAATCTGAATGAAGAACTCTTCAGGCGGGTAAAAGCGGTGTATGACGTGCGCCATACTTCCGGGCTTACCCCGGAGCAGATCCGTTTGACGGAAGAGTATTATAAAAATTTTGAAAACAGCGGTGCTACATTATCTCCTGAAGGAAAAGAGAGATACCGCGAGTTGTCGATGGAGTTAAGCAAAACTACCCTTGGATTCGGACAAAATAGCCTTCGGGAAACCAACGCTTTTGAGTGGCTGATTACCGACAAGGGCGATCTGGCGGGATTACCGGAGAGCCTGGTAGATGCTGCCGCTGCAAAAGCAAAATCAAAGGGAAAAGAGGGATGGTTGATCGACCTCTCCGCACCCAGCTATATCGGATTTATGAAATATGCTGTACGCCGCGATTTGCGGGAGAAACTTTATAAAGCTTATAGTACGAAAGGTGTAGGCGGTGATGATTTCGACAATCAGGAAAATGTGCGGAAAATAGTGAATTTACGTCTGGAGATTGCCCGTCTGATGGGATATGACACCTATTCCGAGTATGTGTTGAAAAATAGAATGGCGAAAAATGAGGTGGCGGTCTTCGGGTTGCTTGACCGTCTGGCAGCAGCGTTCACCCCGACTGCCCGCCAGGAGTTCGAAGATGTGCGGTTGTTTGCCTCAGAGATGGAAGGGAAACCGCTTGACCTGCAACCCTGGGATTGGAGTTATTATGCTGATAAACTGAAGGACAACCGTTTCGAACTGAACGATGAGATGACACGCCCCTATTTCGAGTTGGAAAACGTGAAAAAAGGTGTTTTCGGACTGGCGACCGATTTGTACGGCTTGAAATTTGTGAGAAACAGAGATATCCAGGTCTATCACCCCGAAGTGGAGGCATACGAAGTGTTTGATGAAAATGGCGATTTCCTTTCCGTTTTATATACCGACTTTCATCCCCGTGATGGCAAGCGTTCCGGTGCCTGGATGACCTCTTACAAAGAACAATTTATGAGAGATGGTAAAGATAGTCGCCCTCATGTTTCCATCGTAATGAATTTCACCCGTCCGACTGAAACCAAACCGGCGCTACTTACCTTCGACGAGGTAAATACATTTCTGCATGAATTCGGTCATGCATTGCATGGTATGTTGTCGAAGTGCACTTATGAAACCCTTTCGGGTACCAGTGTTTATCGCGATTTTGTGGAATTGCCCTCACATATCATGGAAAACTGGCTGGTACAGAAAGAGTATCTCGATAAGTTTGCCTTCCATTACCAAACAGGAGAAAAGATGCCGGCAGCGCTGTTGCAGAAAATAGTAGATGCCTCCAACTATAACACCGGTTATGCCACCTTGCGTCAACTCTCGTTCGGATATCTCGATATGGCGTGGCATTCTCTGAAAACACCATTTGATGGTGATGTGCGTGCCTTTGAGCAGAATGCGATGGCACGTGTGCAACTCTTGCCGGTAATCCCCGAAACCTCTATGTCTACTTCATTCAGTCATATTTTTTCGGGAGGCTATGCGGCTGGTTACTATAGCTATAAATGGTCGGAAGTGATGGATGCCGACGCCTTCTCTGTTTTTAAGAAGAATGGTGTTTTTGATAAGGAGACGGCTCATTCATTCAGGATCAATATCTTAGAGAAGGGGAATAGTGAAGATCCGATGCTCCTTTTTGTTCGTTTTCGCGGTCAGGAACCCAGTGTGGAAGCTCTGCTCAGAAGAAGTGGAATTGATAACTAAGGCAATGAGAGATAATTTTTTGCAATTTTTTTACTGATTTGTTTTGTTAGAATTAATTTATCCCTATCTTTGTTGCGCATAAGTATTTTTTTAGCGGGCCGTTATTTAGTTTCTTCACACCATTGTTAAGTTATTTCCTAACTCCTCTTTAATTGAAAGGACTTCTGCACAATTTATTTATTTTTTTATTTTATTTTTTTTTACATGAACATTTTTGTAGCTGGCTTAAGTTATCAGATTACTGATGCCGATTTAAAAGAACTGTTTGAGGAATACGGAGACGTTTCTTCTGCCAAGATTATTACTGACCGTGAAACCCGCCGTTCAAAGGGCTATGGTTTCGTAGAAATGTCCAATGAAGGTGATGGACAACGCGCCATTGAAGAACTCAACGATGCTGAATACGACGGACGTACATTGTCTGTATCCGTAGCTCGTCCCCGCACTGAGGGAGATCGTCCGAGAAACAATAACCGTGGAGGTTACGGAAACCGCGAAAGGAGCAATAGGTATTGATCTTTATTAGATTTAAGGAAACTGCATCACAACCGATGCAGTTTTTTTATGTCCTTTCGGTCCGGAAGATATAAAATTTGTTATCTTTACAATACTAAATAAAATTTTCATCCATATCTTTATATGTGTACATTACTTGCGATTGAAACATCTACCCCGGTATGCTCTTGCGTACTCTCTTGCGACGGTAAGATACTGATAAATAAAGAAAATTATGAAGGCCGGTCGCACGCAAGCCTGGTAGGTCTTTTTGTCCATGAGATAATGGAGCATGTCCGAAAACAGGATATTCTGCTGGATGCTATTGCGATAAGTAGTGGTCCCGGTTCTTATACCGGATTGCGTATTGGAGTGTCGGAAGCCAAGGGGTTGAGTTACGGCTTGGGTATCCCGATGATCGCCATTCCTACTGCCCGCATCATGGCTTCAATGATGAGGGAGAAAGTGGATGAGGGGATGTTGCTTTGCCCAATGATTGATGCCCGGAGGATGGAGGTGTATGCTACTTTTTTTGATCGGTCGCTGCATGTGGTTCGTGAAACATCGGCCGATATTGTCGATGGGAATAGCTATAAGGCTCTCCTTGAAAAGCAAAGGATTCTCTTTTTTGGAAACGGAGCTGAGAAATGCCGTTCCGTCATTACCCATCCTAACGCATTGTTCGTTGATGATGTTCATCCGCTGGCTTCGGGAATGGTGCCGTTGGCAGAAGAGGCCTTCGCTGAAAAAACATTTGTGGACGTGGCCTATTTTGAACCTTTTTATTTGAAAGAGTTTGTAGCTACTATACCCAAGAATAAGATAATTAACGTAGGGTGATGATTGTTGGTGATTTGATCTTGTCGCGATTTCAAGGGGCCAATCGTTGCATATTCCAGCCTTTCTCTACTTTATAGTAGGCTAAGCGGTCATGCATCCGGTTGAGACGTCCCTGCCAAAATTCGATCATGGTTGGCTGGATCAGGAAACCGCCCCAATGGGGAGGACGAGGTATTTTACTATTGGCAAATTGAGTCATGTATTTTTTCTCCAGCTCTTCCAGCTCTTTACGTCCTCTCACTATCCTGCTTTGGGGTGATGCCCATGCCCCTATCTTGGCATCATCAGGACGTATGTTGAAATAAGCATCCGATACTTCATCCTCTACCTTTTCAATAATACCTTCGATCCGTACCTGACGTTCGATCTCATGCCAGTCGAAAACGGCTGCTGTAAAAGGATTGGCAATCAATTCACGTCCTTTACGACTCATATAGTTGGTGTAAAATACAAATCCCTTTTCATTCAACTCCTTTAAAAGCACCACGCGTGCGGAGGGTCTTCCGTCGGGAGTGGCAGAAGCCACGATCATAGCGTTAGGCTCCGACAAGCCGGAGACAATGGCCGTTTCCAGCCACACCTTGAATTCATCGAAAGGGTTCGATGCCATTTCAGTCTCGTTTAGGCTTCCTGTCCGGTACTCATGTCTCATTCTGCTTAATTCGTCCATCTGCTGTGATATTTATTGATCCTTACAAAAGTAGATGATTTTCTCCTGAAAACCACGCTAATTCTTTTTAATAGTTCTGTATTTTTCTTATCTTCGCAGATTGATTATGTTGTGGTAAACGGATCAGATGATTAAAGCAGAAAAAATTTTTAAGAGCTTTGGGCCGCTTCAGGTACTGAAAGGGATTGATCTGGAGGTGCGGAAAGGTGAGATAGTTTCCATCGTGGGGCCGAGTGGGGCCGGTAAGACTACCTTACTGATGATTATGGGTACTTTGGAGAAGGCCGATTCCGGCAAGATTTATATCGATAATCACGAGTTGAGTTCCCTGAATGAGAAGAAGCTGTCCGATTTCCGGAATCGGAATATCGGATTTGTTTTTCAATTCCACCAACTGCTGCCAGAGTTCACCGCTCTTGAAAATGTGATGATCCCCGCACTGATAGGACGTACGAGACATGCCGAAGCGGAAGCGAAGGCGAAAGAGCTGCTGGATATGATGGGTCTTTCAGGACGCATCACCCATAAACCAGCGGAATTGTCGGGTGGAGAAAAACAACGTGTGGCTGTAGCCCGCGCATTGATCAACGATCCGCTTGTGGTGTTTGCCGATGAACCATCGGGGAGCCTCGATTCCGATAATAAGGAGGAACTTCATAATCTCTTTTTCGAACTGAGAAACAAGCTTAACCAGACCTTTGTCATTGTAACACATGATGAACAACTGGCATCGATCACCGATAGAACCATCCATATGATAGATGGACAGATAGTAGAGTAATGATTCAAGATCCAAAATCCAAAATTCAAGATTCAAAATTCAAAACTTATAGAATTTAGAAGTGGGGGAGTTTAGAACTGGGGAGATTAAAAGGTTGTAAATCTGTAAATTATAAAGTTGGGAGATTAAATTTTTAACGGAATTAGATTATTTGGAGCAAAAATAAGGTAATCTTATGAAGAGAAAATCACTATTTATGGCAATTATTATCGCGGGGAGCTTGGTGGCCTGTGACAAGGCCTCACAAACATCGGCATCCAAAGAGGCGGACAAGAAAGGGAATAAAGAACTGACAGAAACGATTGGCAAAGCAAGACCCAGCATAGAAAATGGCATCATGACCCCCGAAGTGCTTCATAGTTTTGGTAGAATAGGGAGCGTGGAGGTGTCGCCCGACAAGTCGCGCATCCTTTATCAGGTGACATACGTGAGTATTGCCCAGAATAAAAGCAACTCAGAGTTGTTTATCATGAAAAGTGACGGCTCAGAGAAGAAACAACTCACCATCACCACTACCCAGGAGAATAATCCGCAGTGGATTGAGAATGGTAAAAAAATAGCTTTCCTGAGCAATGAGACCGGCTCTTCACAGATATGGACTATCAATCCTGACGGGGGAGGGATGAAGCAGATATCTAACGTGGAAGGTGGAATTGATGGTTTTAAATATTCGCCGGACGGGAAGAAGGTGCTGTTTATCAAAAGTGTGAAAACAGTGGAGACGGCAGCCGAAAGATATCCCGACTTGGCGAATGCATCGGGCAGGATAGTGGACGACCTGATGTACAAGCATTGGGATAGCTGGGTGGAGAGTGTGCCGCATCCTTTTGTTGCCGATCTTGCGGGTAATAAATTATCAAACATAAAAGATTTGTTGGAAGGAGAGCCTTATGAAGCGCCAATGGCGCCTTTTGGTGGGATGGAGCAACTTGCATGGAGCCCTGACGGAAAGATTATTGCCTATACTTCCCGGAAGAAAACAGGGAAGGAATATGCCGTCTCCACCAATTCTGACATCTACTTCTATGATCTTGAAACCGGCCAGACCCAAAATATGACAGAAGGGATGATGGGGTATGACGTAAATCCAAAGTTCTCACCCGACGGGAAATATCTTGCCTGGCAGAGTATGGAACGAGACGGCTATGAAGCCGACAAGAACCGGCTGTTCGTGATGGACCTGGCGACGGGTGAAAAGAGTTATGTGACTGAACAGTTCGATTATAATACCGATGAGCTCGTCTGGAATAGTGATAACCACACTATTTATATGGTGGCATCCGTAAAAGGGACTACTCAGCTTTATTCGGCTGATATCGTTACCGGAGAGATTAATCCTATTACAAAAGGAAAATTCGACTATACCTCTGTTGCTTTGGGTAATGATAAGTTGATCGCTAAAAGGATGTCGATGTCGCAACCTGCAGAGATATACAGTGTGAATATCGCATCGGGGCAAGCTGTTGAAATATCGTTTGAAAACAAGGAGATACTTGATCAATTGCGGATGGGAGAAGTAGAGGAGCGTTGGATCGCTACTACCGATGGTAAGGAAATGCTCACTTGGGTGGTCTATCCACCCGATTTCGATCCTGCGAAGAAATATCCGACACTGTTGTATTGCCAGGGTGGGCCGCAGAGTATGGTCAGCCAGTTCTGGTCTTATCGCTGGAATCTCCAGATGATGGCAGCCAAGGGTTATATCGTGGTGGCACCCAACCGTCGCGGCTTACCCGGATTTGGACAGGAATGGCTGGAACAGATCAGCGGCGATTATGGTGGTCAAAATATGAAGGATTATTTGACCGCCATTGATGCCGTGTCGAAAGAGCCTTTTGTAGATGAAGACCGGCTTGGCTGTACCGGTGCCAGCTATGGAGGCTTCTCCGTCTATTGGTTGGCAGGAAATCACGAAGGACGTTTTAAAGCATTCTTGTCGCATGCCGGTATCTTTAATCTGGAAGCGCAGTATCTTGAAACGGAAGAGATGTTTTTTGCTAACTGGGACATGGGCGGCCCGTTCTGGGACAAATCGAATGTAGTGGCACAAAAGACCTATGCCACTTCGCCCCATAAGTTTGTGGATAGGTGGGATACCCCCATCATGATCACCCATGGTGAATATGATTACCGTATTCTGGCGTCGCAGGGAATGATGGCATTCAATGCTGCCCAGTTGAGAGGTATTCCCTCAAGGATGTTGATCTTCCCCGACGAGAATCATTGGATTGCCAAGCCGCAGAACGGAGTCCTGTTCCAGCGCGAATTCTTCCGCTGGTTCGACGAGTGGTTGAAGT
>JBAYRG010000016.1:0-19762 GCA_041676805.1 Proteiniphilum sp. | reverse complement strand
TTTATTCTTTTACATGCGGAAGTTCGTGAGTGCTTACCACGACCGGAACAGGGCTTTGGCATCGGCTGAACTGTTGATGCCGATACTGAATCAGAAGGTTACTCCCCCTTTAGCCGATACCCACAAGGAGATCAACAGCTTTGAAATCAGAGGTCTCCATTTCGTCTATCCCGACTCGCCGGTAAAAGTGCTGAATAATATCAACCTGCGATTGCCTGCAAAAGGATTGGTATTGGTGAAAGGCATTTCGGGCTCGGGCAAGTCTACGCTTTTGAAAATCTGTACAGGCAGCCTGTTTCCACAAGAGGGTATGGTTTCAGTGAACGGAAAGGAGAACGACTGGTCGCATCAGTGGCTGAAAGAAAACTCATCCTATATGAACCAGTTCCCGTTTATCTTCGACGGGACACTAAGATACAATCTCTTCCTTGAGAGAAAGGTGGATCAACAGGATGATTACCCCGAGTTTCTGGACAAGATAGTTGCCAAAAAAGAAGATGGCTGGCAAACTGAATTGAGCCATAACGGCAAACAACTTTCAGGAGGAGAAAAGCAACTGGTGACGCTGGCAAGAATGATGTTATTCCCAAAGCCGGTCGCAATTCTGGATGAGCCGACAGCCAATCTGGATAGTGACACGATCGAAGTGATTCTTCCTCAAATCGTTCAATTATCGCGGGAACGACTGGTAATCGTTGCTTCACATGAGAGGATGTTCGATGAGGTGGCCGATGTCACACTCAATTTGAACTGGGGGGAACAGGTTTAATGTGCCAATGTGACTAATGTGCCAATGTGACTAATGTGCCAATGTGACTAATGTAACTAATATGCCAATCGAAACGAAGTGGAGATCCCGGCTTGTCGAAATTGGCAGTGATGATGAAAAAAGAAAAAATCGGAGGCAAAAATTTATTACAGAACATATACTACGGCCTTTCGCAGGCAAATGGATAAGAGGTTTTCTACTGCTTGCCCTCTGGACGGCGGCGTTCATAGCCATGCCTGCCGTTTCGGGATGGTTCCTGGCTATCTGTAGCGTGGCATTCATCACAGCCAATACCACATTCTCCTACCTGATACCGTCTGCCATTATCCGTCTGTTGGCGTTATTACGCACGGCAACAAGATATTTCGACCGGATAGAAAATCATAAAACCACCCTCGACGCACAGCAGCGCATCCAATTAAAGATTTTTCAATCGGTGGCCAAGTTTCCCTATTTCAAAAAACAGGTCAACAACAACTCGACATTGTTAGAGAACAGTACCCACGGCGTTGAACAGATACTGAACCATATCCTTTTATGGATTTTACCGCTGTCGGCATTGGTCGTTTCACTCATCATCTACTTTGTTTTTCTTATCCTGTTCTCTCAAACCATAGCGATAGAATTTCTAATCTCTTCCGCCATACTCCTATTTATTGTCCCCCAACTCTTTTTTCGCAAAAACGGCAAACTCTACGATGCATTGAAAACACATCGGGAGGAGAACAACCAGATGTTGATCGAAAGTTTCAGGGGACGGATAGAGATCTCAAAATACAATATGGAAAAGAAGGTGATCGGCCAATACCAGCAGAAACTGACACAACTCGAAAGGGTGGAAAACAAATTGCAGACCAATTCATTCTACCTACAACTGATTGCCGGGCTAGGAGTGAGTTATATAGCCACTTTCCTGCTCTGGAATTCATCCAATTATGGGATTGATGCCCCCACTGCGGTCGGCATCTTCTTCGGCATCATGGCCCAGGCCGAATTATCGGAGATGCTTTTCTCCGGGAAATCGGAAAAGAGTTCGGTCACGCAGCAGATCGTTGACGTGGAATCGATTATCAGTCAAGGGAAACAGCCAACGGAGATTGTACAGGTGGGCACCATCCTCGAAAACCTATCTCTAAATGGTCTGAGTGCTAAAATTCCCGATACTCCGGTACGCACCGGCGAAGTATCGTTAGAGATAAAAAGGGGGGAATGGGTCGCGCTCTTCGGAGAAACGGGAAGAGGGAAAACCACGCTGTTGAACAGCCTGTTTTATCCGGAATACCGCCACAGCGGTTCACTGAGATGGAACGGTGGAAGAGAACTGGCACACCTGCCGGTACCTAAATGCATCTATGTGACCCAAAAAGCCTATCTGCTTACCGGCACTTTACGTGAGAACTTCGAGGGTTATACCGACGAAGCCATTGAACAGGTCCTGAAAACGGTCGACCTCTCAAGTTGGCGCTCATCACTCCCGGAAGGTTTGGCTAGTTGGTTAGGTGAAAACGGTGAAATGCTAAGTGGAGGACAACGTAAGAAACTGTTACTGGCACAGGCGTTGCTGAAAGAGCCGCAATTGCTGGTGGTAGATGAACCCACAGCCGGCATCGGCTCGGAAAACGCAATCGAGATCTTCCGCAATATCAAAAATCAATATCCTAACATCACCATTCTGATGGCTACCCATTTGAGAGATTTTGAAACGGTGGTGGATAAAGTGCTAAAAATTTAATAAAAAGTAGTGGAAAGTTCAAGTAAACTTGGTTCACCATTTGTCTTTCACTACATTTGCGCTTTAAAAAAATAATATCCTATGAGGTCTCTTCAGCCAGCAGTATTCAATCTTCTTTTGACACTATCTCTCTTTACTGCAATCAGCAGTATCTCCGCACAAAACGGAAATGCATCGGCCTATCAGGTAAAAGGCCGGATTATCAGTCAACCGAACAATACGCCGGTAGAATTTGCCACTCTCGTTTTATATAACGTAAACGACAATACACCGGCCGATTATACGACCACCGATGATTCAGGAGTTTTTGTCCTTAACCCAAAAAACGAAGGTAGGTATTTTATCAAGGTCAGCTTTGTTGGATATAAATCGAGAGAAACCCATCCATTTGATATTTCTGACGAGAGAAAGAAGATCGCATTACAGGATATTCTTTTAGAAGAAGATGAGCAGCTCCTATCTGAAGTGGTCGTGACAGGACGAAAGCGGCAAGTGGTATATAAGTTGGACAGACAGGTGGTCGAAGCGGCAGATTTTCTCTCTGCGGCGGGAGGTACCGCAGCGGATATCCTGATGCAAACACCTTCTATTCGGGTAGATGCGGAAGGTGAAATAACATTCCGGGGTAGCTCCGGATTTAAGGTTTACATCGACGGGAAGCCCGGTACACTGAGCGGTACCGCCGCTTTAGAGCAAATATCTGCCGGACAGATCGATAATATTGAAGTATTGACTACCCCTTCTGCCCGGAACGATGCGGATGGAGCAGTCGGTATTATCAACATCAATACAAAGAAAAGCGAGATGGAGGGATGGAGTGGAATGGTCAACATGATGGGTAGCTCTGTCTGGTCGAGAAATATTGATTTCCTGGTTGCTCTTCGCAAAAAAGATTTCAGGTGGCAATTATCAGGTGAAGCGTCGCGACGGTTTGTAGTGAGTGATTACGACCAATTAAAGAGAATCATTACACCGGAGCAGATAACAACAGACCATTCCACAGGATTAAGAAAAAGACATACGGCATGGTACTACCTCACTTCATCATTCGACTGGTTCAGAGATAATACCACCTGGTCGGCGGCTATTACCGGAGGATGGAGAGACCGCTGGAGAGGAGGAGAATTACATTATGAAGACACCTACGAAACGGTTCCCACAGGAGAAAAAACATACGGATCGTTCGATGGCAAAGATTTCGTCCATCTGTACGAATCTCATTCCAGAGTTGACCTGGGGGTGGAACATAACTTCTCCGATAGAAAAGGTCACAAGCTGACAGCATCCCTCTACGGATTATACGAAGGAGGTGCGATGGAGAATTTTCAGACCGACCTGTGGGATATGCAGGGTAAACAGGCACAGGGGCATCGTGCCTGGGAATATGAATACCGGTTTACCGGCCAGGCAAATGCCGATTATCTCTATCCTTTTGAAAATGAAACGGGAAAATTTGAATCCGGGTACCAACTCTTTTCCTATACCGAAGATGGAGATTATAAGATTGATATGTTTGAACCTGAACAGGATGCATTTATTCGTCAGGACGACCTTTATAACAAATACCTCTTCCGCCGTGACATCCACGCCTTGTATGCAATGGTATCCAATGAATACGAACGCTTCGGATACCAGTTAGGTTTACGGGGGGAGTACAGTTACCGCAAGCTGGGAAATAACTTCGAGTGGGCACGTCACAACTGGCATCGTTTCGATCTTTTCCCATCGGCGCATATCTCCTATACCTTAAATGATCATTCACAACTACGGGCAGCCTATACACGCAGGATCACTCAACCGGAACTGTTCTATATGGAACCTTATGTGGTATATGTGGATTATAACACGGCCCAGATGGGCAATCCGTTTATCCAACCCGAATATACCAATTCAGTAGAAGCAGGTTATAATTATACTTTCAAGAATAGCAATTCAGTTTCCGCTTCCCTTTTCCACCGTGCGAGAAAAGATAAAATCGAACGCTTACGGGTTCCTTATCATACAACCGTTACACTCGACTCAATGGCAAATGTCGGCAACGACTATTCCACCGGGCTGGAGTTAGCAGCCAACTTGCAGTTTAACAGGTATTGGAACATGGATGCCAACACCAGTTATTATTTCTATAGGATCAAAAACCAGTTTAAAGTTGATGATGATGAAGAGAGTTGGAACTGGCAGTTGGCAATTAACAACAATTTTGATGCAGCAAAGAACACCCGTATAAGGATGGAGGCCTATTATGTAGGGCCGATGGTCAGTACCCAGGGGCGGGTGGATGGTTTCTTCTATCTGAATCTCGCGGCACGGCAGCAATTTCCTAAACAGAAACTGATCGCCAGCCTTGTCGTCAGGGATATTCTCTCTTCTGCCAAGTATATCAACACCCGTTCCGGCATCGGCATGGAAACACTCAGTAAGATCTATCCCCGCTCTCCCCTGTTCACAATGACATTGACCTACACTTTCAATAACTTCAAACAACAACAGAAAACAGAAAAGCCCAACCACGACCTGTTTGAGGGGACGAATAGGTAAACCCTGGCAAAGATTTAATAGAATGCCAACACCAAAGATCGCGAAATTCTCAAAAAAGATAACTATCTGATAGAGATTCAGCAGAATTCCACCCTTAATCACAAGTATAAATCAGATATAAATGAAGTCCCACCCCGCGGAGAGATGGGACTTTATTCGTAGTGCAAAGGCAACCTTTATCAGTTCTTGTACAATGCGTTTTCAACCCTCTCTTTCGACAGCTTTCTGGTACAGAAGAACCAGTCGTAGCGACGCAAAAGTGAAAAGTGTACTTACAAAGAAAAATACGCCAAAAATTCCTTTTCAAACTGCGTAAAACCGCCGGGGTAATGTTGGTTGAACGTTCCCACGGAAGAACGGGTGCCGACGAGATTTCGGAAAAATTCAAACGCATGATCCTCACCCTTTTGCATCAAAAAGTAAACCATGCAATAACCGACGCAATAGCCGTAATTTTCCTGTGAAAAAGATTCATCCGAAAATTTGGAGTAACCCCAATCCACAAATTCTGCGAGGTTCAAATCGTGAAGTTCAATGAGCGTTTTCAAACGGCTGATTTTGGGCTTGTCCACTTCGTGAACGATTTTCGACTTGTCGAACGACATGCGTTCCAGATACACGGCAAGTCCTTCGTTGAACCACGGTGGAAGGTATTGCCCACCCACATGAAGAGAGAGAAAAGCGTGGCTCATTTCGTGATAACATGCTCTTAAGAATTGACTTGAAGGCGTTTTTCGTGTTTTGAGAACAACCAGCAAACTGTCATTCGGATTGAAAAATCCCGACGATAAATATGCCTTGCTCCCACTTTGCAGCTTCACGAGATCGGCAAATTGGGTTACGACCATAAATTTTATATCGGAAATATCCACGGTTTTTCCGGGAAATAAGCGATTGAAGAAATCAGCTTCATATCCAATGGCTTTGGCGAGGGCGGTTTCTTCTTTGGACGTAATCAATCTCTCGGTATTGATAAACCTGATGTTGCTTTGTGCCATCAGGTTTACCGCCAGCAACAAACCAAAACTGAAGATGAGTAATGTTTGTTTTTTCATTGCTTTGCCAATTTTGTTTTCAGGAATTTCTTTTGTTCTTTTTTGCTCATGTCTTGCATCAGCATCTCGTCAGTACGTTCGCAAACGTATATTTGTTCGCGTTCCAAACGCAATTTTCCCGCGTTTTCAGTCTGGAAAAACGGACGAAAATGGGTGTGCTTGTTACTCACTTTGTTGTCCTCGATTTTGTTTTTATCCAAAAAATAGACCGAGAAATTGATGAAATATTTATCCAGAATTGTTCCGAGAATGCCAATCGGCTGTCCCATTTTCACTCTCTGTCCGGGAAAAACCATCGATTTTCCCTCGAAAACATATTCGCCAAAAGAACCGTCCTCATGATAGAGTGTGATTTGAACCATGGAATGCCGCCCGTCAAATTTTTTGTGCCCTTTTGCCGTGTGATCACTCAAATCGTCGTTGCACATCACTCCTTCGCGACAAGCATAAACCGTATCCGAAACCACTTCGAACGAGAGTTGGTAACCTTCGCGGTTTTGTGTTGTGCGCGGCATGACAGTTGCACCGTTTGCTGTGGGCAATGCGTACGCAAAATCGACGTTCACCTTGCTGCGAGGATTACCTCTGTACATCGAATAGGTATATCGGTAATTAAAGCTTTTTGTCTTGTCCGACAAGCTGTAAGACATCAACAATTTGTTCCCTGGATAAGCGATAATAGAACGAGTGCCAATCATACCGTTAAGGTTCTGATAATCTTTAAAATATACAAAAAGATAATACGGGCAATAATCCTGGTTATCACCATAAAAAGTGAGCAACCCTTGCGACTGGTCGAATTTATCGGAAAGCTGCACGGCATTTTCCACCGGTTGTTGATAAAACTGGGCACTCGTGCGAAAAATCGTCAACAAAATGCAAACACTCAATAAAAAAATATTCTTTGTCATATTTTCAAAAACTTCCTCCTTCGCTTATCAGCGCGATGATCTCTTTCACGGAGAGTTTTGAGGCTGTGTCGCTTCCTTCGAGTAGTTGTTCGGCAAGATCGCGTTTCTGGGCGTGCAAGCGCAAGATCTTTTCTTCGATGGTGTTTTCAGCCACGAGACGGTAGACCGTTACCGGGCGCTGCTGCCCAATGCGGTGGGCACGATCGGAGGCCTGGTCTTCCACCGCCGGATTCCACCAGGGATCGAGGTGTAACACATAATCGGCTGCCGTGAGATTCAACCCCAACCCCCCTGCCTTTAGACTGATCAGAAAAAGTTCACCCTCGCCGCTCTGGAATTTCTTCACCGCCTGTTCCCGCTTATTCTGCGGTGTTGATCCGTCGATATACTGATAGGTAATTCCCAACCGGTCGAGTTCCTGCCTTACAATAGTCAAATGTGACACAAACTGACTGAAGACTAATGCCCGGTGGTGGTTCGCGATCAATTCGGTAGCGATATCTATAAAAGTGGCCAGTTTGGAAGAGGGTATTTTCACGTTTCTATCGATCAGCAGCGGATTACAGCTTGCCTGCCGCAGTCGCGTGATCTCGGCCAACACCTCTATATGCGCCGACTCATCCGCGTTCTCCAGGTTGGCCAGCGCTTGACGGCGCAAGGCTTCGTAAAAAGCAGTTTCTTCTGCTGAGAGCGTGATTTTCTTCACGATTTCGGTCTTTGGCGGTAATTCGTCGAGTACGGCCGATTTTGTTCTTCTCAAGATAAAGGGCGCAATCAAATTCTTCAGATATTTCCTGGCTCTTTCATCGTCGCTTTTCAAGAAAGAATCAGAGAACTGCTTCATACTACCAAGCAATCCCGGATTGATAAAGTTAAACAGGTTCCAGATCTCACCCAGATTATTTTGCAACGGAGTACCCGTGAGAGCCACACGGAAATCGGCCTGCAACTGCATGGTCGCTTTAGATGTCTTGGTGGCATAGTTTTTAATGATATGCGCCTCATCGAGTACGGCGGTGGCAAATTCTCTTTTAGTAAACAGCTTCTCCTCCGATTGCAGTAAGCCGTAACTGGTCACCAGCACATCGCCCGCCCCAAGCGACTCAATTACGATCTGCCGGTCGGAATTACTTGTTCCCAACGTTTTAAAATTCAGTGACGGTGCAAAACGTTCCGCCTCTGCTATCCAGTTATTGACGACTGAAACCGGGCAAACTACCAACGACGCACCAAGACTGGCACGGTGTAGAAGGATCCCGAGCGTCTGCATGGTCTTCCCCAATCCCATATCATCGGCGAGACAGGCACCCGCACGCCACTGTGACAGGCGTGCCAGCCACTGGAATCCCTCTTCCTGATACGGACGCAGATCGGCATTCAGCGTGGCAGGGATCTTGGCATTTTCGTTCTTTGCCTTTTCAATGGTTTTCCGGAACTCCTTCCATTTCTTATCCGTCTTCAGATTCTCTATCTCGTCAAAGAAGTCGTCCAACCCCACAGAAGCAAATTGGTTAAGACGTACTCCCTTCTTGTCGTTGGTGGCAAACAGACGCAATGCATCCAACTGTTTTTTCAATCGCTCGCTAAGCACCAGGAATTCACCTGTCGACAGTTCGATGAAGCGGTTCTTGCTCTTTTCTGTCAAGAGAAGCAGTTGCTGTAGTGAAACGACCGTGTTTTCATCGACTTTCAGCTCACCTTCGAGGTCAAACCAGTTCAGGCCACTTTTCACTTTGATGCTCAATTGATTGATCCCGGCATTACCACGGATCTTGTACCGTTCTCCCTCAGCCCATTCCACCACGCAGAGATCCTGTTTATCTCTCAGGACATCGAGAAGATAAAGAGAATCCTTAGGATCATCAAACGAAAGCAAGCCATCATTGCTATTGAGTGTTTCGAGTGACTGGATTTCGTCCAGCAATTTCTGCTCGTTCTCTTTTTCGAGTTCCAGGTTTCTTTTCACCTGCAGTTGAATATCTTTCTCCGCAGAAACAAGCGCTTTACCTCCTTTTCCCGCTTTGCAATAGGGAGGCCGGTCGCCAAACGGTTTGGCATATAGTTCAGCCTTCAGTCCATCGCCATAAGACAACAGTTGCACCCGGATACGGCTGTCGGACTCCACCTCCTTTATTTCTACATACTGATTCTCGGTTGTATAGAGATCAGAATGAACGGTGAATCCTTCCGCACTCAATACTCCGAGCAGTTCCATCAATTTCGCCTTACCCGCTTCGGGCACACTAATTTTCTCTTCATTGATAATTCTACCGATTCTCAATTGATTAGGCGATAGATTAAAGACTTGATAGCGCGTATTGGTCTCCTTCTCCAGGAAAATTGCCTTCTCAAATACCTTCAAGTTAGTTTCAAGCCGATAATACTTATTGCTCTTTTTGACCGAGACAATCACCTCTCCTGCAACGAACTCAACCGGGATATCATCGGTTCCGTTAAGGAAGATATGAGGATGTCCGATAAGTTCCACAAAAACCCTATCATCGAAATAATATGAAATACCGTAGTAGTAACTCCTATCCTCTTTCAATTGGCTTGCCACACGTATATCCTGCTCGGTCATTCCTTTGGCCTCCTTACTGTAAAAGGTCTTCATCGCAATATTCCTCCCTTTCGACCAGCTTCTTACCTGCCGGGTCTGTAACACCGGCTGGATGTTATTGTTTTTAGGAGAGAAGTAATAGACTACCCGCTCTTTTTTATCACCATTTTTACCGGCAGAATTCCTGACCGTTTTCGACTTGAAGCCGAATAGCAAGTTCAGTGATTTTTCCCAGTCTTCTTGTCGGCCTATGCGGGACAGGAGCGGCTGATATGTCATCTTCCGGGAAATTTCGGTATATAAATCGGCAAACCGCTGTTCGGGGAACCATTTTGTTGCCACATACGCCGCTTCGTAAGCCATCAGCAAGTAACCGGCATCATTGGCTTTCCGAATGAAATCATATACAGGAGATGAATTTTTAGGATCTATCTTTTCATTCAACACATGAAAAATCAATATATCAAGCAACGAATGATAACTATTGGGAAAGAATAGTCTCATCTTAATATCTTCTTTCAGCGTTTTCAGATCATCTTTATGCAAATTCAAAAAGTCATAGGCTATTGCCACAAAGCTGTGATAGATAGTGCCGTCGTAACCATGTTTTTGCACCCAAGCTATCACCTTTCCAAAGACCATGGTAGCGTATGTCGCATCAGTTTGCAGCAGTGTCAACAGGTAGAAGAATGCGGTATCCGTGAATCTGGGAAGAGGCGATTTATCACCATTTTTTTGTTGGATCTTGATCGATTGGGCAAAATATTTCAAGGCTTCTTTCGGATTGTCTTCAGTAAGATTTTTCAATGCGAGGAAATCAGTCTCAACCGGAGATTTCGGTCCAATGAGAGACAAGACTTTGTCAAAGTCGGCTTTCCAGTACTCTTCATTGATTTGTGTTGAACCGCGAAAGAAAGAGTCCGGCAGATGCGCTTTCGACTTTATCATTTCGATTTTCGTATCTACTTCTCTCCATGGCGTCAAATCGTTTTTTGCCTTATCTATGATCTGCTGAAAAACAGTTAAGAAAATATCCGGCGATATGACCTGCAGGTATTCCATATATTGATCGTCGTTGATTATCTCCGCGAAAAAAATCGGAATGATACGGCGATGATAAGAGTTAGAAAGTTTACTTTCCCGTTCCGGGTATTTCTTCGGTTCATAGAGCAAAGCGTAGAGAATCTGACAGAGTTCAGCTATGGCCGATTTTTCCGTGTACCAATAGATACCATCCATATCATTCCTACGGGCCTCTGCCCAAAGAGATTTTTTCATTTTTATTTTGGGAAACACGAACACCAAGAAAGGAATCTCCACATGATATTTACTGCGATAGTCGGTGGTACTGCAATAGAGCCCCGCATTCACGGCACGGTCAACAATAGCTTGAATCTCTTTACAAGTCACCACTTTTTCCAAGTAACGTGTAACAACAGATTTTAGGGTAGAATCCGCATCGAAGCGAGAATACATCGCACATACCTGCAGTACTTGCCGCTCAACTTTTGGGAGAGAATGGTAATAATCTATTTGCTGTTGGATCATATTTGTTGATTTGTTCGTGCAAAAATACAAAATAAAAAATAATTTGTAGTATAGACGCTTGCACCTTGTACAAACTTACAAACCATCCATAGAAAAACCTTTCAAATCAACACTTAATCCAACTTTGACCCTAAAAAATATTTTCGTGCAATTTTCATCTCTTCCATTTTTATAATCATCTAATAATCAACAGTTTTATTTTTCAAAAGTATATAAATCCAAATTGTAGTACACGGAGAGTTATTTTCTTATGCTTATCTTTTAGGCCGATGCATTTCATTTCAGAGATACGATATAATCCGGTAATAGCGAGCGAACAAAAATACTATCGCATCAAAGCCTCATTTTCACTCCTGATTACACGTACCGTTTATCCCTCTTCCGAATTGAAATCCCTGCATGTCATGAAGGAGAATTCTACTGTCTACGAACAGGACCATGGCGAGCAAGGCATTGTGCCCGGCTATAAGACTACTTATCAAATTGCTCCTGATTTGTATAAGATAAAGGATAAGTTGGAACACCATTTGTGTGACAAAACCGATACCTATAAATGCAGAAGAGATTCAGCACAAAGAGATCGATGAGTAAAGAAGTACACTAATCTCACACTAAAAAAAATAGGAGAAACTATTTGCACAGGAAATAGTTGTCGCAGCCAAATGGCGCATGGTTTTTTACAGTCGTTCGATGAGAATTTAACCGTATATTCGGCAGGAACAAAAGCAAGCGGACGGCTCAACCCTATGACGGTCGAGGTAATGAAAGAGATAGACGTGGATATTTCGCACCATACATCAGATAATGTCGAAAAATATCTTGGTAAGAAAATACCAATTAATCCATGACGCATCGTAGCCATTATTGTCGGAAATCAAGATAGAACGCCCCTTCAGGTTGGTTTCCGTAAGCCATTGGGCAAAAACGGATAAAGAACAATCATCAGTGGTCATATCTTCAACCACAATATAAGTAACTGAAATTGAGACTATAGGGCGTATCAATAAAAGTAATATATTTGACTTTATCAAGATATTACTTTCACTAAACTCCACAGTCCTGGAAACAGCCTATTTATATATCCGGGTAAGTACGGATGAGCAAGCTATTAAAGGATGCTCACAACGAAATTACGAGTTCGAAACCCTCCGGCTATAAACGTTAAAAAAATCATATGCTAAAAACAGTAATTTTATACAAGAATGCAGGCATATTCGTAATTATTTAAATATAAATCAGTTGCCTTCAACTTTAGCTTGATCAAGAGCATTAAGAGGCATATATTTACAATCAAAGAGATCTCGCGGATGTTGACGATCCAAGGCTGCAGCGATCTTTCCACCATGATAATTGCGAAAACGAAACAATTCTTGCCCGACAACTCATCTGAAATTCAGATTGCGCTTTGGCACAAAGATTCATATCAACCGTTGAACCGACTAATCCCCTCTTTGTACCGTTTACCTCAATTTTTACGGTTGCTCCATCTTTAATACATTGTAATTTCCAAACATCCAACTTAGGAACAACCTTAATACCCGGAATTGTTTTCTCAATCATCTGTTTTAGCTCTAAAAGATGAGCATTAATCGTTTTGAGACTTTTTTCTCGATCTTCAATCGGAATATAGGTTATATCAATGTCAAGAATAACGAGACATATCCTTATGAAATAGATTAATTGCCGTTCCTCCGTGAACCGCAAAATCTTTTATTCGATATACAGACGGCATGATCCTTATTAACAATCCTACCTGTTTTTTATATTGTTCATTCATAACCATATAATTCTCTTGGGACTGTTATTTTGTATTTGGGTATATAAACACCATTCTCAACAAGCTGGTGCTTGCCTGTACCCAATTTTATCTTTTCGAGATCAAGTGATTCAAACCAATAATGTCCGGCTTTCTCTGCCATATACAGAAACATTCTCTTGACTTTCAGATTACTCGTGTTTTCCAATAATTCTTGAACAACGTTAGGTCGAAGTGTCGTCAATTGCTCCATTATATAGTATAAATCCATATAGGAATAATGCTCAGGAGCAAGCAGCAGGCACTCTAAAAATGCTTGCTCAGGGACAGATGCCTGTATATGTGGATAGTCTGTATTAAATAAGGTATATTGAGGCTTAGAAAATGTTTCAGTCGAGAAAAACTTCAACGAATAATCTAAATCCAGATTTTTCATCCAAGCCGCGACTGGCTCTTGCTTCGGATGTCCTATCATCAGTATTGGCTTTCCCATCGGCACGTAATGATTAAACCCGGCAAGCTCCAAAGCAGAATGAGCTGCGACGTAGTAGCTTTTTCCTAACTGACTATTATAACTTTCCAAAACAGAAAAGGAACGCAAGGTGTCCCCTGTGCGATACATCACGCCTTTGGACAAAGCCGTCAGCCAACTTGAATCTCTGTACCCTTTAAGTAGTTGATCCGAATAACCATTCTCTTTAAGCCATGCAGAAAAATACAATCCTCCTTGATTCCTTTTCTGCAAGAGTCGGTTGAGTTTATTTCTTTCATCTATAGCCACACTAAATTTTATTAAAATATTTTCAACCACAAAGATAATTATTTTTCCGAAGAAACATCAATAAGTGGTTGAGAATATTTATCAATTCTAACATTTAACTATATAAAGGGGTACGATTAGGGACGCAAAATCTGTCCTTTTTTGGCTTTATCGTATCTTTACACCCGGACAAGACAGAAAGAAAAAACCCTACAAGTCATTGAACTTGTAGGGTTTATCTGTTTTTTGTCGCCTTTTGTCTTAGGCTACTGGCGGATAGAGAGGCTCTTTCTCCTGAACCTTCACCTATAATCAGGTATAATCAATACTATGATAATCAGATATGATATAACTTCATATTTTAAATAAAGAATCATATAAAATCATTGTATATATCAATAATTGGGTGTAATTTTGGGTGTATATTTTAAGATACATCCAGATGAATATAAAAAGAAACATAGTCTTTGCTCTTGAAAAAAGAAAGAAAGAGGGAAAACCGATAGTCGAAAACGTTCCCATCCGCATGAGAGTTATCTACAATCATAAACGGATTGAATTTACCACCGGATACCGCATTGATGCTGCAAAGTGGGACGAAGACAAACAACGAGTAAAAAACGGATGTACGAACAAACTAAAACAATCATCGACAGAAATCAACGCTGACCTACTAAAATATTATGCTGATATTCAGGATATATTTAAGGAATTTGAAGTAAATGAAAAAATCCCAACCCCAGAACACCTCAAAATAGCTTTCAACAATAAGCAAAAGAAAGATATGCCAGTAGAGCAGGAAGTAGAGGCAACAGTTATTTCTTTCATGAATAAATTTGATGAATTTGTTCGAGAAAGTGGAGTACAAAATAACTGGACAGACGCGACTTATGAGAAATTCGCTTCCACTAAAAAACATTTGGAAGACTTTGATAAAGAGTTGACATTTGAAGCGTTGACAGAGAATAAACTGACAGAGTACGTAAATTTCCTGAGAGAAACAAAGAATCTCCGCAACAGCACCATAGGCAAACAGGTGGGATTTCTGAAGTGGTTCCTACGATGGTGCAAAAAGAAAGGTTACAATACGAATATTGCATTTGAAACATTCAAACCGAAGCTAAAAACCACACAAAAGAAAGTGATCTTTCTTACATGGGCAGAACTCACCAAATTAAGAGAATATCAAATTCCCGTGCCAAAGAAATATCTTGAACGTGTACGTGATGTATTTCTTTTTCAATGTTTCACAGGACTTCGATACTCCGATGTATTCAATTTGAAAAGAAGTGATATTAAAGATAATCATATTGAAATTACCACAGTAAAGACAGCCGACAGTTTGATTATTGAATTAAATAATCATAGTAAGTCCATTTTGGATAAGTACAAAGACATTCCTTTTGAGAATGACAAAGTTTTGCCTGTTATTACTAATCAAAAGATGAATGAGTTTCTTAAAGAATTGGGAGAACTGGCGGAAATAAATGAACCTATAAGGGAGGTCTATTACAAAGGAAATCTGCGGATTGATGAAACAACACCTAAATACGCTTTATTAGGCACACATGCCGGACGAAGAACATTTATCTGTAATGCTCTATCATTGGGAATTCCGACACAAGTAGTGATGAAATGGACTGGGCATAGTGACTACAAAGCAATGAAACCCTACATTGATATAGCTGATGATATCAGGGCAAACGCGATGGATAAATTTAATCAGTTATGATATATTCTGACTATATTTGCACTACAACACGCAAGAGGTTCTTGCACAATCAAAAAAAGAAAGAAGCTGATGAGCAATATGAGCATAGAACTTCGTAAAGATTTCGTTTCCGATATAAAAGGAATTATCACTTCAGCCAGAAATTCTGCAATAAGGAGTGTTGACTTTGAACGGGTAAAAATGTATTGGAGATTGGGTGAGCGTATTTTCGTTGAAGAACAGCAAGGCAAAGAAAGGGCTGAATACGGAAAATATCTTATCCAAAACCTTTCTAAAGAAATAGAACCTGAATTTGGCACAGGTTTTTCAGCAAGACAATTAGAGCGTGCAAGACAGTTTTATAGAACATATCCAATTGCGTCCGCACTGCGGTCGCAATTCAACTGGTCGCAATATAAACTCCTTATGCAGATTGACAATGAGGACAAAAGAGAATACTACGAATTAGAAGCTGCAAACAATGGATGGACAGGACGTGAACTGGAAAGGCAAAAAAATTCGGGATTGTATGAAAGGCTATTGCTAAGTAATGATAAGAAGGCTATTTTAGAAGTTGCTCGCAAACAAAGAATACCGGAACAGCCCACAGAGATCATAAAAGATCCGATGGTACTGGAGTTTTTAGGACTAAAGCGTAATGCTACATATTACGAGAAGGACTTAGAAAGTGCATTGATAACCAACTTGCAACTCTTTTTATTGGAACTCGGAAATGGATTTTCGTTTGTTGCAAGACAAAAAAGAATCTTGCTGGAAGATGATGAGTTTTTTATTGACCTGGTCTTTTATAATCGTCTGTTGCGTTGCTTCGTTATCACCGAAATTAAGACGCACAAGATTACCCATGCCGACATCGGACAGCTCCAGATGTACGTGAACTATTATGACAGGAATGAGAAACTACCGGACGAGAACCCGACTATCGGCATTCTCCTTTGTGCAGATAAGAACAATGCCGTTGTAAAATATTCACTACCGGAAGAGAATAAAACCATCATGGCAAGTAAATACCAGCTTTACCTGCCAACGGAAAAGCAACTATTGACAGAATTAAAACGAGAAATAAAAGAGTTAGACGAAAATGCAAACACCTAATGAGCATATTTCTCTGCTAACAGAACTACTTCCCCGATATCGGTCGGTCAATATACTATACAGAGAAACTGTAGACAAGTTTGTATTGAGTTTTGATGCACAATGCACTATCACTGACTTTTACAAGGAATTTAACGATGTTCAGGCTTTTGAAAAAGCCGTTATGAATATACTTCTCTCTACTGACAAAGAAAAATCGGTACTAATTACATCCAACTTAAGAACAGAAATACACAAGAATATAGACATATATACATCAAACAAAGATTTCTTTGATAGAATTAACGCTATCAATGTTTGTGCAGAAAGACATAATCCACTTAACATCGAAATAGACGGACAGCTAAAGAATACCAATAAGCTATGGAAGGAGCTAACGCAAGTCAGAAACTCTTTGGAGTCGGCAAGCTGGCAAGATGATAAAATTGCAACACAACGCTTAACCAAAGAGGAAGAACGGCTTGAGCAGACCTATAAAAAGGAACAAGAGAAATTGAAAATTCTTTATGAGCAACAGAAAGAATCCGATAATCACGCTTCGAAATACCTTTTTTATGGAAAGCTTTCCATAATGATGGAAAAAGCTACCGTCTGGCTAACAGGAAAACAATTTTTAAAAAAGAACAGGAAAAAGAAAATGAACAAAAAACGAGAAAATAGAATGAGAATATTAACGAATAAATTACCTTTGCAACTGATGCACTATTGTTACTGAAAATGCTGCATCATTGTTACCGAAAGTGTTGCAGTGTTGTTACCAAAAACGCTGCACTCGAAATTACCGAAAATGCTGCATTCTTAATTACCGTTCACAATAAAAAGGTTATTAGATTGTTAAAAAGACATAATGTTTTGCTAAGTGCTGAAGAAAAGGATGGAATAAAATTGTTCATAAACGATCAGCACAAAGAAGACGTTGTCAGATTCGTTAAAGATGGGACTATCTCAAAAATAATTTCGAATTTAATAAAAGCATTTAGCGAATAAGTCTTATCATAAGAAAAACAAAAACACCCAACTTTACATTCTTGGGTGTAAAATTGGGTGTTCGTTTTGTAATTTGCTGTTTATCATCTTTGTTTGCGGAGAGAGAGGGATTCGAACCCCCGGAAGCTTTCACTTCAACGGTTTTCAAGACCGCCGCAATCGACCACTCTGCCATCTCTCCTTGCAATTTCTCTGAAAATGCGAGTGCAAAGGTAAAACTATTTTCGGAAAGAAAAAATAGCTGTACCACATTATTTCCACATGATTTCAAAAAAACCAATTATTCATCGTATCTTTGCGCAAACGATCAATAAGTCATGTTATTTACCGAACTTCCACTCTGTGATACCCTGCAGGAAGGCCTGCAGGCGATGAACTTCAAAGAAACCACCCCTGTACAGGAACAAGCGATTCCTGTTATCCTTGAGAAAAAGGATGTGATTGCCTGTGCCCAGACGGGGACGGGCAAGACTGCTGCTTTTCTGCTTCCTTTACTTAATAATCTGCAGACCGATTGGCACGATGAAGGCAAGATCAATGCCATCGTGATGGCGCCTACCCGTGAACTGGCACAACAGATTGACCAGCAGATGGAAGGATTTTCCTATTTCACCCCTTTCTCTTCGGTAGCGGTATATGGCGGTAATGATGGAGAAGTGTGGGACGTACAAAAGAGAGGGTTACAAAGTGGCGCCGATGTGGTGATCGCAACACCGGGAAGGCTTCTGTCGCATATCAATCTCTATAATATCGATTTTTCAGGAGTAAAATACTTTATCCTGGATGAAGCTGACAGGATGCTCGACATGGGATTTCATGACGATATCATGAAGATTGAAAAACTGCTTCCAAAAGAACGGCAAACGGTCATGTTCTCGGCTACCATGCCACCCAAGATACAACAACTGGCTAAAAGCATATTACGCAATCCGGTGGATATCACCATCGCTATTTCCAAGCCACCGGAAACGATACTGCAATCGGCTTATATCTGTCATGCGGCACAGAAGATCAATATTGTCAAGCATCTCTTCAAGGAGAAAGCACCCAACAAGGTAATTCTCTTCTCCGGTTCAAAGCAGAAAGTAAAAGAGATTGCCAAGATATTAAGGCACATGGGATTATCGGCCGACGAGATGCACTCCGACCTCGACCAGTCGCAGCGCAACCATGTAATGCATGAGTTCAAGAACGAACGGGTGAATATCCTGGTCGCCACCGATATAGTCGCCCGGGGCATCGACATTGACGATATCAGTCTGGTAATCAACTTCGACGTGCCTTATGATGCCGAAGACTACGTACACCGTATCGGCCGTACGGCTCGTGCCGGCGACTCGGGTATGGCCATCACCTTCGTATCGCCCGATGAACAGTATCGCTTTTATAAGATCGAAGAGTTTCTGGGGAAAAAGATTTATCGGATTCCCGTACCGTCGGAATTGGGTGAAACTCCGGAATATAATCCTGTCCGGGACAATAGAAGAGGAGGAACATCCAACCGTTCATCAAAAGGAGGGGGAAAGAAAGGAAAAGAATCGGGAAAGAAGGATAGAAAATCGTCCGGAAAACCAGACAGGCCGGGAACTCCCGGAGATAGACCTGCCCACCCTGGAGATACGGAAAAACCTGAAAATTCAAGAGGGTCAAAGAGATTCGATAGACCGAGAAGACCCACTGAATCAGATGGAACGATTCAGTCAGATAACCTGAAAGGAGCGAACAAACCAGGAAAAGCGAAAAAAATTGACAAATCCGGAAAACAAGAAAGAGTTGATAAGCCTGAGAATCCACGCGAAGGAGAAGCATCAAGAAAACAGGATGCATCCAAGAAATACCGTGGACCTAAAAGGGCAACTTCAGAACAACAGGGAGTGCGGCAAGAGCCACCCGGTGAAGGGAGATCTGAACATGGATCATCCCGTGAACAAAGAAACGTTGAAAGGCCTCGCAAACCAAGATCTCCTCGTGAACCCAATTCTTCAGCGACCGCCACTTCGAGGAAAAAACCGGTTATAAAGGACGATTCGTCTAAACAAAGAGCATCATCCCCCCAAAAGAATGATCCCACTCCGGAGCAGGCCACTGATACAAAGAAATCCAAAAGGTGGTGGTGGCCATTCGGGAAGAAGTAACGAAGCTGGCGTGAAAACCTATTTGAAAAAAGCCGGTCTGACAAAAATCAAACCGGCTTTCTTTTAGGAAAAAATTATCCCATTTATACTGCTCCTTGTTCCAGTTCAATAATTTCCATACCCCGCAGAATGGCTTCTTCATTCATGGGCAGGAGTTTATGATGTCGTTCCGGAAGGGATTTTT
>JBAYRG010000015.1:0-19967 GCA_041676805.1 Proteiniphilum sp. | reverse complement strand
CATTATTCCCAACAGGAAGAGCGATACCAACAACCATGGCCCTTTCAGTTCCGACCATATAGGGATGAACTATGATTACCCCGAAGCCTCCTATGAACGACGCAAGGAAATTATTCAAGACCATACCAATTATCAAAAGGGATTGCTCTATTTTGTGTCGACCGATGAACGTGTCCCCCAGAAGGTGAGGGAGAGGATGAGAGAGTGGGGATTGGCCAGGGATGAGTTTACCGATAATGCCAATTGGCCGCATCAACTCTATATCCGTGAAGCGCGCAGGATGGTGGGAGCCTATGTCACGACAGAGAACGAAGTACTCGGAAAGGTGGATGCGGGAACTTGCTCGTGCCGGTTTGCCTTTCGTCCAGTCATATCGCTTTCGGCTCCATCAGGATGGAACCGGTATTCATGATCCTCGGACAATCGTCGGCGGCAGCAGCGGTAATTGCCATGGATAATAAGATCGATGTACAGGATGTCCCTTATGGACAACTGGAAGAAGTGCTGACATCAAAAGGACAGATACTAAAAAATTAAGAGGAAACAGACTAAACCCACAATAAGCATACTATCACATGGAATTCTTGGACGGAATGAATGCGCTGACTTTAGTGTTTGCAGCAATATGTCTCTTTGCAATCAGCTACCGCATCTATGGCGTTTTCTTAACGAATAAAGTTTTACGGCTTAACAACAAAAATATTACCCCCGCAGTTAAATATGCTGATGGCCGTGATTATATCGCCACCAACGCCATATCGGGTTTCCATGCCATTATAGCTACGGGAACCACCCCGAAAATGATCGAAATTTTTTAAACATCCTGCTTAGTTTTAGATACCGCTAAGATAATGATAAATAATAATATACGCAAACATTTCAATGACTATTTTCGAGAAAATATGCCCGATGTGTGATGATTTATTGCAAAAAACATCAACTAAATAATCTCTCCGACTTTTCGGAGTGGACTCAGATTATTCATTTATAAACGAATATTTGTATATTTGTGCAAAACATTTGGCTATGGACGAAAAAATAGTTTTATTGGAAAAGTATAATTTATGGGGTTCCAATACTCTCGACTGGGGATATAAACGGAGTGAATATACAGACAAGATAATGGATTATATTGGCAATCGGCTTATTAAAGTACTTGTAGGTCAAAGGCGTTCCGGCAAAAGCTATATATTAAGGCAGGTTGCCAAACAACTGGTTGACAATGGCGTCAAACCGGAAAACACGCTGTTTATCAATAGAGAATTTACCGACCTCGATTTTCTGAAGACCTATAAAGACTTAGACGAGTTGATAAAGTTATACAAGAGAACACTCAAGCCGGCAGGTAAAGTTTATATATTTATTGATGAGATACAGATAATAGAGGAGTGGGAAAAAGCGTACAAATCATTCTGAACGCTTAGAAGCTGTTTTGAATTTTTTCATTCATTGTTTTTTAGCCATTTTTTTGATGAATTTGGATCTTCATTTATTGAAAAGTAGCGGGCTACTTGATAGAAATGAAGATTCAAAGGCGCGAAAAAGGGCAGAAAACAAGATGAAAGAGCGGTAAAATAAGCATAAAATAATTACTCGTAAAATTCAAAACAGCTTCTTAACACGTTACAACATTATATGAACATGAAAAATATTCTTTTTCTATTCACCTTTCTAACGGGGATAAGTTGCATAACATTATTTTTTAGATGAATGAATGTGATGGCAATCCCCCTCATCACATTACACTCTTTGAATAATAGTTTTTTCATTCAGCCAACTGATGGAGAATGATTCTATGGATTCTCTGCTTTAATATGATATTTCCTTGTCTTAAATAAACCGTTAAATAAATAAAAAGAATTGTTTCATACGAAAAAAGGATATACTTTTGGTATATTCAAAAATGAAAACAAAACTCTTAATCATATGAAAAATCTCTCATTAAAGCTCGATGACACGATTTACCAAGAAACCGAATCGGTGTTGGATGAAATTAAAATCTCCAGGAATCGTTATATCAACGAGGCGCTGACATATTATAACCGTTTACAAAGAAATAAAATCCTTGCGGAAAAATTGCGCTCCGAATCACTAATGGTGCAAGAGGAGTCGATGAATATTCTTGCAGAATTTGAAAATATAGAATACAATGACGATCAAACAATTTGAGGTGTGGATTGCTAATCTTGATCCCCGTTTTGGGACTGAGGCAGGGAAAGTCAGACCGGTACTGATCGTTCAAACTGATCTGCTGAATAACATCCATCCTTCCACACTTATTTGTCCCATCACTTCCAAGACAAGAAAAGAGGCTGAAATATTAAGAGTACATTTACCCAAAGGGGTAGCCGGAGTCAAAGAAGAGTGTGACATAATGATCGACCAATTACGGGCAATTGACAATAGGCGTTTAATCAAAAAAACGGGAAAACTACCCAAAGATCTGTCACAAACGATAATAAAAAACATACAAATCATACTAAATTTCTAATTCGATAGAAAAGTAGCATAGCATATTTACATCATGAAGATCAGACAGCCTTTAATTGTGATATTCACAGTTTTATCTCTTTCATTGCCTGTCGTGCAGGGACAAGAGATATTAACCCCGGTACCGTTCAACGAAGTTACGCTGGAAGATAATTTCTGGCTTCCCCGCTTGCATACGCAAAAAGAGGTATTGGTTCCTTTCGCACTCGACAAGACCAAACCGGCGGTCGAGAACTTACAACGGACAGCCAACTTCCTGAAAGGTATTCCGGATGAACTTCCTTTTACCCATCGATATGTTGCTTCCGATTTGTATAAAGTGATGGAAGGGGCTGCCTATTTATTGAAACTGGAACGTGATCACGGACTGGAAGCGGAGATGGACCGGATTATCGATATCATCTCCGAAGCCCAACAGGAAGACGGTTATAATTACGAATCCCATATCACAGGAGTGGCCAAACACGATGTGAACGGTATGGGAGAAAGGCCCTATTCTTATGTAGTTCATAGCCATGAGTTGTATAATATGGGCCATATGTATGAAGGTGCCATCGCCTACTATCAGGCCACCGGTAAAGAGAAGTGGTTGAGGGTAGCTGAAGCCAATGCCCGCCATATCAACAAAGTATTCTTTGAAGGGGATTCCAACTACAATGATGGCAAACCAGTCAATCAGGCTCCCGGACACCAGGAAATCGAGTTAGCACTGGTAAAACTTTTCCGTGTAACCGGCGACAGCCTCTATCTGGAGATGGCGAAGAAGTTTATCGATATCCGGGGTGTTACCTACCGTCCAGAGGGAAAAGGCACCATGTCGCCCGAGTATGCCCAACAACATCTGCCCGTAAGGGAACAGACCAAGGCGGTCGGTCATGCCGTACGGGCCACTTACCTCTACTCAGGAATGGCCGATGTAAGTGTCTATACACAGGATCCGAGCCTGCGTCCGGCATTGGACAGTATCTGGCATAATATTGTGGATACTCGGATGCATATCACCGGCGGTTTAGGGGCCGTACATGGCATTGAAGGATTCGGCCCGGAATATGACCTCCCCAATAAAGAAGCCTTTGACGAGACATGTGCAGCGGTGGGAAATGTCTTTTTCAACCATCGCATGTTCCTGATGGAAAAAGATGCCAAATACATGGACGTGGCTGAGGTAGCCCTGCTGAACAATGTGCTGGCGGGGGTCAATCTCGAAGGTAATCGTTTCTTCTACCTCAATCCCCTCGAAGCGGACGGCATCAAACCTTTCAATCATGGGATGCGGGGACGCTCTCCATGGTTCGGCACGGCTTGTTGTCCTTCCAACCTGGCACGATTGATCCCCCAGGTTCCGGGATTGATGTATGCCACCACACAAAATGAAATCTACTGTTCTTTCTACGCAGGAAGTACAGCAACCCTCTCGCTGGAAAAGGGAGAGGTACATCTGAAACAGACCACCGAGTATCCTTTTAACGAAACCATCCGATGGGAAATCACACCGGAAAAGAAAAGACAATCTTTCGCAATGCATCTGAGAATACCCACATGGACCGGGAACCAGTTTGTGCCGGGAGAATTATATTCCTATATACACAGTGAACCTTCCGGTTGGATGATCAAGGTAAACGGAAAACCGATAAAGGCAGGTCTGGTAAAAGGTTTTGCCATTATCGACCGTATATGGAAAAAGGGAGACGTCATAGAATTGACGCTACCGATGCCGCTCCGGTACTCCAAATCGATCGAGCAGGTCGTCGCCAACGAAGGCCGTATCTGCCTTACCCGTGGCCCATTGGTCTATGCTGCCGAAGGGGTGGACAACAACGATCGCCTACCCAATCTGTTTATTACAGACATATCCGGTCCCACTCGTATATCCACTTATACCGATGGAGTGATGAATGGCATTCCCAAAGTAGAAGTTCCCGCATGGGAAAATAGTCCGGCAGGAAATAAAGAAATCAGCCTGACACTTTTACCCTATTATGCATGGAATAACCGGAACGACGGAAGTATGATGGTGTGGTTCCCTGAAAACGATAACATTCAACCCTATGTTAACCGCGATCTGTCAATGAATAAAAAATAGAAACAGCATGAGAAAAATAGGATTAGCATTTCTCCCTTTATTTGCGATGGTTGTCATGGCAACGGCATCCAATCCTCAGGAGAAAAAACTGAGTGGCAACTATCTGAATAACCGGGCTCCCCTGTTGACAAAACCTTATATGGAATTACCCATCGGCAGTATCAAACCTTCCGGTTGGATGGAAGAGCAACTCAATCGGATGGTAACCGGAATGACAGGACACATGGATACCATTTACGAACAGGTGATGGGTCCACGCAACGGGTGGCTCGGTGGAGACGGGGACGTATGGGAACGTGGTCCTTATTGGATAGACGGACTGCTTCCCCTGGCATATATACTGGAAAATAAGGTACTGATCGATAAAGTACAACCCTGGATAGAATGGACTTTGGCATCACAGCAACCAAACGGCTATTTCGGACCGGACACCGACCGTCCGCACGAACCGGGACTGCAAAGAGGCAATTCACACGACTGGTGGCCCAAAATGGTGATGTTAAAAGTAATACAGCAATATTATTCCGCAACGGGTGATGAGCGGGTCATTCCATTCATGACCAATTACTTCAGGTATCAATTGCAGGAACTGCCGAAAACTCCTCTCGGACATTGGACCTTTTGGGGACAACAACGCGGAGGGGATAACCTGATGATCGTCTATTGGCTCTACAATATCACAGGCGATCAATTCCTTCTGGAACTGGGTGAACTTATCCATAAACAGACCCAGGACTGGACTGACATCTTTCTCCATCAGGATCATCTGAAACGTCAACACAGCCTTCACTGCGTGAATCTGGCACAAGGATTTAAGGAACCGGTAATCTATTACCAGCAGAATAAAGATGCCAAACAGCTACAGGCGGTGAAGAAAGCCGTAAAAGATATGCGAACTACAATTGCTTTTCCCACCGGTCTATGGGCAGGTGATGAACTGCTTCGTTTTGGCAACCCGAATCTGGGTTCAGAGTTGTGTACGGCTGTCGAAATGATGTTTTCCCTGGAAAAGATGCTCGAGATTACAGGGGATGTCCAATGGGCCGACCATCTGGAGCGTATCTCCTTCAATGCTTTGCCAACCCAGATTACGGATGATTTCTCTGCCCGCCAGTACTATCATCAGATCAACCAGATAGCTGTTAGCCGCGAATGGCGGGATTTTGTGACTCCTCACGAAGATACCGACAACCTTCATGGCATACTGTGTGGTTATCCGTGTTGCACATCCAACCTGCACCAGGGTTGGCCGAAATTCCTGCAGAACCTTTGGTATGCTACAGCCGACAACGGTATTGCGGCGTTGGTATATGCACCATCCAAAGTGAAGGCTAAAGTAGCAAATGGCATAGAAGTCTCTATCACCGAAGAGACTGCCTACCCCTTTGATGAAACGATCCATTTCAATATTTCTTTTACGGACAGGAATGTAAAGAGAGCTTTTTTCCCCTTCCATTTGCGTGTGCCGGCATGGTGTAAACAGCCGATTGTCCGGCTCAATGGGCAAGTGATACCGGTCGATGCTTATCAAGGAGAGATATTGCGTATCAACAAAGAATGGCAACAGGGGGATAAACTGACACTGGAACTTCCGATGCATCTTGAAGCAACTTATTGGTTCGACGGCGCTGCCGTAATTGAGCGTGGACCACTGGTCTATGCACTGAAAATGGACGAAAACTGGGAAAAGAAGAGAATGGAGCCTGAGAAAGTGCGTGACTATGGTGAATGGTATTATGAAGTGACTTCCGATAGTCCCTGGAATTTTGCCCTTACCAGTCGTCAACTCCGTCCTGATGCGATAAACGATCACTTCAAAGTGGAGAAAAGAACCGCAATTGCAAACTACCCCTGGACATTGGAAAACGCGCCGGTCACTATCAAAGCGAAAGGCCGCCCAATTCCCACATGGAAAGAATACCGGGGTTCAGCCGGTTCTGTCCCCTACTTCACCCAGCAAGGGCCCGATACGACGGAAGAGGTGGAGATCGAATTGATCCCGTTTGGTTGCACGACACTCAGAATTACTGAGTTTCCAGTTAGAAACTAATATTTAATTCATTACATATAAGAAAGATACACAATCAAGGCTCAACCTTATATAAAAATATTTATCACCTGCCATAAAATAATAAACTTCTGCTACGGTTTATTTGTTATATAATATTAATTATCTTTGTCGCAAAAGGATATTTTTGATATTGAGTATATTCCATGAATACTGAATCTCGAAAGAAGCAGTTTGAAGAAATATTTATTCAGTATTTTCCGAAAGCCAGGACATTTGCCGCTATTCTTCTTAAATCGGAACAGGAAGCTGAAGATATAGCACAGGATATCTTTGTAAAATTATGGGAACAACCTGATTTGTGGGAAGAAAATCTTGTGCGGAACTACCTGTATACCATGGTCAAAAATCATGTTTTCAACCGGATGAAAAGAAAGAACATTGAATCGAATTATATAAACTCCCAGATCAACCTGCACTCTCTGGAAGAGATGACCGAATTCAAAGATCCCCTGAACGAGGTATATCTTGAAGAGATGCAACTCTTATTGAAATTATCATTGGAGCAGATGCCCGGTAAGCGGAGACAAGTATTCGAGATGAGCCGTTTTGAGCACTTGAGTAATAACGAAATCGCTGAGAAAATGAATTTGTCGGTACGAACAGTCGAACAACATATCTATTTAACCTTAAAAGAGCTCAAGAAACTTTTCCTTATTGCATTTTTTTTCATCTGATTTTAAGTAGTCATCCATTCTCGATTGTATCTAATATATAATCGGCAAATCGAATATTGTCATACTGACTGGCCGAGGCAATTTTTTTAGACGGACATACAAGATGGAGAACTATTTTAACAGGATTATCGAATTATTTATAAAAGATGATGTTTCAGCCACTTCACAAGCTGAATTTCACCGATGGCTCACCGGGGAAAATTTTTCCGGGGAAAAAGAAAAGGCTTTACACAGCTTGTGGGAGAATATAAAGGTAAGTGCTCCCGACGAAATTTCATCTCAAACACGGCAATCGTTGAACGAAGTCCACAAAAAGATCAAACAACGTCCACCCAAGGTCAATATCAAACTTCTCCGTTTCTGGCAAGTATCAGCCGCCTGTTTGCTGATCGCTTTACTATCCGCATTATATTTCACGATTAATAAAGCACCGGTGAATGCCGACCTGATCGAACAGTATGTGCCGGTTGCCGAAACAACCCATCTGACCCTGCCCGATGGAACCGAGGTAGAGATGAATTCCACGGCCACCCTATTATATCCTTCACAATTCAACGGAGAAACCAGAAGCGTATATTTGATCGGCGAAGCCAACTTCAAAGTGGCAAAAAATCAAGCACAACCTTTTATCGTTAAATCCAACGATTTTCAGGTAACAGCATTAGGAACAGAATTCAATATGAAGGTATATCCCGATGATCCTATTCTTACGACGACACTACTTTCCGGAAGTATAGAGATCAAGTTCGATAACCTGGAATCATCACTGATATTAAAACCAAGTGAACAATTTAGCTATAATAAACGGACCAAAGAAGAAGCGATCAGCCGTCCCGATTTAGATGGTGTGACAGCATGGCAAAGAGGTGAACTTGTATTTAAATCGGCAACCTTGGAGGAGATTATTCCCGTATTGGAGCGAAAATATCCCTACTCATTTGTTTATACGGTTAGCACCTTACGGAATGACAGATACACTTTCCGTTTCAAGGAGAAAACGCCTTTACAGGAAATAATGGACATCATTGTTGAAGTTTCGGGCAATATTAAATACAGAATAGAGGATAACAAGTATTATTTATCCCCTTTATGATAAAATATTTTTAATTTATCACTTTTAATTTATTTCATATGGATACATCGTAATCAAAAAAACCGGAATAAAGTGGCACCTCTATTCCGGCAAAGCAAGCGTTAGAGTTATACTCTTGAGAATCAGTCAAATTTCTAATCTAACACTAAGAACTATTAAAGTTATGAATTTTTTTTACATGAAGAAGGCAAAAATACAACTTTTTATCTTTTTCTTCTGCTTCATTGCCTCACAAACATTTTTGTTTGCCCAAAATAATGTTTCAATAACCATCAAACAAAATAATATTTCGGTTATCGAAGCATTACAGGCAATAGAAAAGCAGTCGAAAATGTTCGTTGCCTACAATGAATCACAGTTGAAGAGTCAAAAGAATCTCGATTTAAACATCGACAATCAGCCCATTGAGAATGTGCTAACCCAGATACTTGCAGGAACGGGATTTTCCTATCAATTGAAAGACAATTACATTGTAATTGTTCCCGAACGGCAAGCCAGTACGCAAAAGCGGATCACTGGAACAATCACCGACGAAAACAATGAACCGGTAATAGGCGCCAATATACTGGAAAAGGGAACTACCAACGGCACTATTACGGATATGGACGGTAATTTCACATTGAGTGTTGAAAACAACTCAGTACTCCATATTTCATACATAGGATATCTGACACAGGAAATCAATACCGCAGGACGAAACACGTTCAATATTGTTTTAAAGGAAGATCTAAAGACACTCGAAGAATTAGTCGTAATCGGTTACGGCACGGTAAGAAGGGGAGATATCACCACTGCCGTTTCCTCGGTCTCATTGAAGGACCTCGACGAACGGCCGATCACTTCTGCCGCCCAGGCCATACAAGGTAAAGCGGCCGGTGTGAATGTATACCAACCCAGCGGCGCCCCCGGTGGAGAAATGGTAATACGGGTCCGCGGAACAACCTCTTTTAACGGCAGTAACGAGCCGTTATATGTGGTAGACGGCATTCCTGTGGACAATTTAAACTTCCTCTCTCCTATGGATATTGCCGATATGCAGATTCTGAAAGATGCTTCGTCCGCAGCTATCTACGGTTCGCGTGCGGCCAACGGCGTGGTGCTGATCACCACCAAACAGGCATCGGCAGGGGCGAAGATTGCCGCGAATGTACAATTCGGAACAAGCCGGGTAAGTAATCCCATCCAGTCATTGAATGCCGCACAATATAAGGCTTTGATCGATGAAATCCGTCCCGGCACCGTCCCCGAGGGAACCATCGACCAGACGGACTGGTTCAAGGAGGTATATGGTACCGGAATCACACAGAACTATCAACTACAGGTATCTGATGGAAACGACAAGTTGCATTATTTCGTATCAGGAGGTTACCTTGATGAAAAAGGTATATTGAGTTCCGCATTTTTCCGCCGGTTCAACCTTCGCAGTAATGTGGAGAGCCAGGTACGCAAATGGCTCCGTTTCGGATTAAACTTATCTTATTCCGACAATACCAGCAACAACGTTACCACAGGGCAGGGATCCAATCGCGGAGGCGTGGTGCTGGCGGTGGTAAACCTACCCACAGCCGCTACTATCAGGAATGAAGAGACCGGATTATACAACCGTCTTTTCTTCGGACAAAACATTACCAATCCCATCGAGGAGATCGAAAACGGTAAAAACAACAAGAATAACGAAAACCGGTTGATCGCTTCCGGTAACACAACCATTACCTTTATACCGGAACTGGTCTTGAAAACGTCATTCACATTAGACCGCCGCAACGGGAAAGAAACAGGCTTTACTCCTCCTTCACACGGTGCGGACAGGGACGATTGGGGAACTGCGTGGGATAACCGTACGATGAATACATTGCTGGTGTTCGACAATGTACTGACCTATAAAAAAACGTTCGCAGAAAAGCATAATTTCGAAGGCATGGGCGGCACATCATGGACCGACTCCAAATGGTCGCGTAGTTATATTAACGGATCCCATTTCAAGGATGGCCATATCCAGACACTCAATGCAGCCAATAAAATTGCCTGGGACAACACCGGATCACAAGCTTCTGAATGGGCTATCATGTCGGGATTCGGACGATTTTCCTACAATTATGACAGTAGATATCTTTTTACCTTCAATATGCGTGGTGACGGATCATCCAAACTACATCCCGACCACCGGTGGGGATATTTCCCCTCGTTCTCCGGCGCGTGGCGTTTATCATCGGAAGATTTCATGAAAGGTCTCGCCTGGGTTGACGATCTGAAGGTCAGGGGCGGTTGGGGACAAACGGGGAACCAATCCGGTGTAGGCGATTACGCCTACCTTCAGCGGTATACTATTAGCCGGGAGCCTTGGTTTGAAACCGGCAAAGCAAATGCACTACCACGGATTAACCCGGAAAATCTACGTACGGCAGACCTTACCTGGGAAACAACGTCACAAACCAATATCGGTCTGGATGCGACGTTGTTAAAAAACCGGATCACCATCGGCATGGATTATTATTATAAGCATACAGCTGACATGTTGATGTATGTGACCGTCCCTACCGGATCGGCAGAGATACCCTCAATTGTACGAAACGAAGGAGTAATGACTAACCGTGGTTTTGAATTCTCAGTGAACTCGCATAATATGACCGGCGCATTCATCTGGGATACCGATTTCAATATCTCATTCAACAGGAACAACTTAAAGAGTCTTGAATTACAGAAAATTTATAAAGCGGCCCAAACCACCGATGCTTTTCACCAGACACTCGTGGTACGTAACCAGCCGGGACGTCCTTTAGGAGGCTTCTGGGGATATATCAGCGATGGGGTAGACCCTGAAACCGGAGAGTTAATGTACCGCGATTTGAATGAAGATGGAAGGATCAGCCCTTCGGATCAAACCTATATCGGGGATCCCAATCCGTTATTCACTTACGGATTGACCAACGCTTTCTCCTATAAGGGTTTCAGGTTGAATATATTTATCCAGGGATCCCAAGGAAATGATATCTTTAATGCTTCCAAAGGAGATACGCAAGGGATGTTCGATTTAAAAAATCAATCGGTAGAAGTGTTGAGACGGTGGCGTACGCCGGGACAAATCACCGATGTGCCTAAAGCCGGCTTTAACCTCCAACCCTCCACCTATTTCGTGGAAGATGGAAGTTATCTCCGGGTAAAAGATATTACATTGTCATATAGCTTTAAAGGAACTCTCCTGGAGAGGGCTGGCATTTCACGCCTCCAACCCTATGTGACAGCAAATAACCTGCTTACGTTCACTAAATACAAAGGAATGGATCCAGAAGTGAATCAATGGGGCAATAATGGTGCTGTACAAGGCATTGACTGGGGAACTTATCCCCATAGTAAAACATTTGTTTTTGGAGTGAATCTTGAATTTTAAATCATAAAAGAATGAAGACAAAATATATCTTATCAATCCTTTTCGCCTGTTTACTGGCTTCCTGCTCGCTGGATTATGATCCGGTTGGTATCTATTCGGATGTGACCGAAGGTGTGGAAACCGATAGTGTAAGGATCGCATTTAAAGACAAGGCGGCGGTACTATCCCACAGACAGACATTGCTGAACCTGTTCAAAAACGGGCAGGAACACTGGTACGTCGATATGTTGCTGCTTTCCGAATCGCATTCGGATAACGCCTATGCCGGTGCACCCAATGCCGAGACGACACCGTTTGAAGTAAACTCCATCGAAGGATCGAACACAAATATGAAACGCGACTGGAACGGCCACATGGCAAATATAGCCCATGCAAACAGGATGATCGTCAACATCGACAAAGTACCCGATCCCTCCTTAACCGAAGCAGAAAGAATCCAGTACAAGGCAGAGGCCAAAATACTGAGGGCAATGATCTATTTCGATATGGTAAGGATATGGGGGAATGTCCCCCTGATCACCACCATAGCAGGGGATATCACTTCCGAAACCATCGCCGAGGTATATCCAGCCTATTTCCCGCCTCAAACGGATGCCCTCACCATCTATACTCAGATTGAGGAAGACCTGTTGGAAGGGCTGCAGTATGCTCCCAATAATAACCCGGAAGATAAGGCGCAATTTTCGAAATCCGTAGCCCGTGCATTACTGGCAAAGGTATATGCCGAAAAACCGTTACGCGATTACGACAAAGTAATAAAATATGCGGATGAGCTGGCAGCCGACGGTTTTGCGCTGGTCGATGATTTCAGCGACCTGTTTGAGGTGGTGCTCACAGATCCGAATCTTCCCCCTTCACAACAAAACCCCGCAATAGAGGCAAAAGCGCGCAACACCAAGGAAAGCATCTTCGAAGCGCAATTTTTCCCGGGAAACACCAATTGGGCCACCTGGATGTTCGGGCGCAAACTGGATGACTGGACATTTTATTTCACCTGGGCAAAATGGATCACTCCCTCCCGCGACCTGATCCGGGCTTTTAACAGCGAGCAGGGTGATAAACGGTATGACCAGACTGTTGTATTTTATGAGTGCGAATGGAGCATCTATTATCCGATGAATAATTACGCGTTCATGTACAAGTGCCGCAGTGCCTACAACAGCATTATCAAAATGCGCTATGCCGATATTCTTTTATTGAAAGCGGAAGCATTGATACAGAAAGGCGATTATGGAGGAGCAGCCCAGATCATCAATCAAACGCGCAGGCGTGCCGGGTTGAGTAATTTACCCGCATCGGCATCGGCAAGCAAAGAGTCCATCCTGAACGCCTATCTGAAAGAACGACGTCTCGAGCTCGCACTGGAAGGCCAACGTTGGTTCGACCTCGTCCGTCTCGATAAAGTGGAGGAGGTAATGAATGCGGTGTTCGATAAAGACGAAGGGCGTCCCGCACAGGTATATCCCTATACAAGCCTTTCATACCTGCTGCCCATCCCGCAGGATGTGATGGACCAGAACCCGAACTTAGTACAAAATCCGGGATATTAAAAAGAGTAAAGAGCAAAGAATAAAGAGCAAAGAATAAAGAGTAAAGAGTAAAGAGTAAAGAACAAAGAACAAAGACATCTCAAATTCCGAGTTTTAGATATAAGAGATATATAAAAGAATAGTCTTGATTCTAAAAGTCTTGGTTCTAAAATTATTCCATACATAAACAAGAAAAAATATTATCGTATGAATTTGATATATAAAATATTTCTCATTGCCGGGATTATTTCATTATTGTGCCTATCATGTAACGATAATGAGTACGGACCTCGCAAAGAATCCACACCGCTGTTTGAGTCGATGGGCATCGCTCCCTCCTCCTTTACGTTCGGTGATTCGGTCACGTTGACGGCAAAAATAACCGATCCCGCCACCACTCTCACAACATTGGCCTATGAGATCGTCTCCGGGGGTAAGGTGATTACGTCGGGACAAATACCCATAGGCGGTAGCACGTATGAAGTGTCCCATCCGATCTTTGTTCCGTTGCTGAGTAATCAGGCCGACAACGCGGATGTGCAGGTCAACCTGATAGCTTTCAATATTTTAAAGGGATCGGTATCCGCTCAAATTACGGGAGTGACCGGAAAACGCCCAGTGTACCAACGGCTTTATCTGGTTACTGACAACGGAGGAGTCGCGATCCTGGAACCTCTGACGAACAATGACAGGGAATATTATACCGGGGGATTGACTTTTGACAGTTCATTCCAATTCAAGATTGCAGAGAAGATCAATACCGACAACACGATCGATTACACAGGTGATGTATACGGTAATGTGAACGGCAAGATGGGAATGGTCAACGAGAATGGCGAGTCGGCTTTTGTATATGCCCCATCGGCTGACTACACCAAAGAATTCTCTTTCGATTATTATGCCCTCTCGGTAAAATCTTTCGGTAGTAATCTCGGGAACGATGATCTGGCATTAAGCGCTTTCGGCGGACAGGATATCAACAACGAGGCATTCCGCGTCCTCCAACGCACCTTGGAAAAGGGGAAAACCTATTCGCTGTTCGGAGATCTTGCCGCTACGATAAATATCTATAACCCCGACTTCTTCGAACGCACCGCTACCGACAAGGTCAAATTTCTGGGAAAAACAGGGGAGTATACTATCTACTATAACCCTGTACGTAAAAATATTTTTGTAGGCGTTGACAACCCTTCCTATCCCGATTATCTGTTAGCTTGCGGCTGGGGATTGGGATATCCTACAAATATCCCGTCGGCGCAAATTGCTTCGGTGTATCCGGGGAAAGGCAGAACCCATACCGATTGGGGGTTCGATCATGTAATGAAATATGTGTTACTGCGTCAGATCGAGAATAGTGTCTATCAGGGAACATTCTATACTCCTGGTGACCACGATCATTATGCAAGTTTCAAGCCGTTTGAGAATACAGGCTGGGGCAATGAAAAGCAAGCGGGTAGTTTTACCTTTACCGGTGAACAGATCATAAAGGGCAGCAACAACTGGGATATTCCGAACGGAGAGAACGATCCGATGACAGAATCTACCAACTATCGGTTTACGATCAATCTGAACAACAACACGGTGCATATTGAAAAGGTAACATTATAATATGCCAATGTGCCAATGTGCCAATGTGCCAATGTGCCAATGTGCCAATGTGCCAATATGCCAATCCCGATAAATCGGGACGAGTAGTGCCAATGTGCCAATGTGAATAATTGAATAAAAAATAAATAATCGTATGCAATTAAAAATCAATTCAAAGATGATACTATCAATACTGGCATTTTGCTGCCTCACCTTCTGCAGCGATGGAGCGAAAAAGGATAACGGGGGAATTATTCCCCCTCCGGAACCACCGGTAAAGGGTGATGTAACCATGTATATCACCACCAATACCCGTTCGCAGGATTTCAAAAAACAGGCCGTCGACTTCAGCACAAAGGACAATATGTCACCAACAACCCTCAAATTGGAACCTGGCACCCGTTACCAGACCATGGACGGGTTCGGTGCAGCCGTAACGGGATCTACCTGTTACAACCTGATGAAGATGACACAGGAGAACCGTACCAAGTTCTTAAAGGAGACATTCTCTACGACAGAGGGTATGGGACAAAGTTATATCAGGATATCCATTGGCTGTTCCGATTTCTCGTTGAGTGAATACACCTGTTGTGATACGCCCGGTATAGAGAATTTTGCTCTCACCTCAGAAGAGACAGATTATGTGATCCCAATCCTGAAAGAGATCCTGGCCCTCAATCCCAATGTGAAGATCATGGGATCACCATGGACTCCTCCACGATGGATGAAGGTGAACAACCTCACCGCTCTGCAGCCATTCAACTCATGGACAAGCGGTCAGCTTAATCCGGCATATTATGCCGATTATGCCGATTATTTCGTGAAGTGGATCAAAGCTTTTGAGACACAGGGAATAAAAATCTATTCGGTGACCCCACAGAACGAACCGCTCAACAGGGGAAATTCCGCCTCGCTCTATATGACCTGGCAGGAACAACGCGACTTCGTGAAGAACGCATTAGGCCCTAAAATGAAAGCGGCAGGGTTACACACCAAGATTTATCTCTTCGATCATAATTATAATTACGACAGCAATAAACCGGAAAATGCCGATCAGGGGCAATACCCCCTGAAGATTTATGAGGATGCCACTGCAGCAAGTTTTGTTGCCGGTGCCGCATATCATAATTATGGAGGGAATAAGGAGGAGTTGAAGACTATCCATCAGTCTCGCCCCGACAAGGAACTGGTTTTTACCGAAACATCCATCGGCACCTGGAATGACGGACGTAATCTGGCAGTGCGTCTGATCGACGATATGAGGGAAGTGGCGCTGGGGACGATCAATAATTGGTGTAAAGGCGTTATCGTCTGGAATCTGATGCTTGATACCGACCGTGGCCCCAACCGTGATGGGGGTTGCCAGACTTGTTACGGAGCAGTCGACATCGATCGTACCAACTACACAACCATTACCCGTAATTCACACTACTATATCATCGGACACCTGTCCTCCGTAGTAAAACCGGGTGCGGTACGTATTGGCACGTCAGGTTTTTCGGAATCGGGTTTCTTTCATTCGGCATTTGAGAATCCCGATGGCACATATGCCGTGGTATTACTCAATAGTAGTACGGTAAACAAAATGATCACCCTCGACGATGGGGTTCATCATTTCGCTTACGAAGTGCCTGCCAAATCAGTTATCTCTTATCAATGGAAAAAATAAACAATAACAAACATGAAAATGAAGAATATAAAATACGGAATATTTGCATTGATGGTTTCCCTGGTGCTGTCATCATGCTCCGATGAGGTAGAAGAGCCTCAACAGGAAGGGAATCCCACCATGCAAATAGAGAACCAATTTGCGAATATGCACTTTGGAGATATTTTGTCGTTCGATGTTACGGTCAACGACAATGTGCCCCTATCAACGTTGACGGCAAAATTGTATTTCGGAGAAGAAGAAGTCTCCAAAACGACTATCCGTACAAAAGAAAACGGTCAATATTCCGGAAATATAAAAATTCCCTATGGGAAAAATATTCCCGACGGGATCGCTACATTGGAGTTTATCCTGGTGAACACCACGATGAAGAAAGCAATACAGACATTAGACGTACCGATCACCAGAGCCTCATACCCTTACCTTATCCTGGTCACCGAAACGGCATCTTACCCCATGGTGCCGACCGGCCTGCCGAATGAGTATGCCGCTACGGCCGCTTTTCCATCCACCGAACTACCGGCATATATAAAGACTCCGGTAATGGACAATAAAGGGCGTGAAATTATTTTCGGGTGGGGTGAAAGCGGAACTATTGACGAAGGAACTACAACCATCATACCGTTTGCGAGCTCAGTCGCCGGCACTTATACCGTCACCTTCAACACAAGAACATTTGAAGCTTCGCCTTTCTTCGAAGTAGTGCTCAACGATCAAAAGATGAATATGGTCGACAAAGACAATTACCAGGTGGATATCGATTTAACCCAAGGTGAAGAGATCACTTTACAAGGCCTGACAGACTGGTGGGTCGATCAGGATTTCTTTGCTAAAGATGGAGATCAGTTAACGTTCGTGCCGATCAGCGGGAAGTACCGCGTCACAGCAAATCTTCCTTTCAATTGGCTGAAAGTGGAAGCACTGGCAGGCAGCAACCTCGCAACGCTTCAACCCGATGGAACCGGCGCGATATGGATTATTGGCAACAATGTGGGAAAACCATCCGTATCACGTAATGAAGTGGGTTGGGATACCGACAAGGCATTATGTATGGCTCCAGTAGGCAATAAAAAATATCAATTGACAGTTGTCGCCGGCAGCAGCGTAAGTGTTGCTGACATCAACTTCAAGTTCTTCCATCAGAAAGGCTGGGGAGGTGAGTTTTCAAATGAAACCCTCAGTACCACCAGTGATATTGTGTTTGTAGGAGCAGGAGAAGATCCCGGGCCGGGAAATTCAAAACGGGATCCTGGAAACCTGGGCTTATATAAGGATAAAACGCTTACGGAAGGTAAAACGTATGTGTTCACCGTAGATGTATCGGAAGGAATAGATAAAGGCGTATTGACCGTGGAAGAGAAATGATATTAGAGAAGCGGAGAATTTTCTTAGTACTACTTTACTAAAATAAAAAATAATGATTAATATATTGAATATCAAATATATAATCATGTACTTGTATCATTATTAATCCCATCTGATTGTTTTGATGGATGAAGTCAAAACGGTGAAACGGATGGGAATCAGGCACGTGAAAAGACAGGCCAATATAGACAGGTATTATAAAAATTTAGTTTAGTAAAGTAGTATTAGTAAAGTAGTAATAAACCGTTAAATAAATGGAAGGAGAGGGTACCATGTCGCCCGAGTATGCCCAACAACATCTGCCCGTAAGGGAACAGACCAAAGCGGTCGGTCATGCCGTACGGGCCACTTATCTCTACTCAGGAATGGCCGATGTAAGTGTCTATACACAGGATCCGAGCCTGCGTCCTGCCCTCGACAGTATCTGGCATAATATTGTGGATACCCGGATGCATATCACCGGCGGTCTGGAGGTAGTACATGGTATTGAAGGATTCGGCCCGGAATACGAGCTCCTTAATAAGGAGGCATTTGATGAGACTTGTGCAGCAGTGGGAAATGTCTTTTTCAATCACCGGATGTTCCTGATGGAAAAAGATGGCAAGTACATGGATGTGGCCGAAGTAGCCCTGCTCAACAATGTGCTTGCAGGCGTCAACCTCGAAGGCAACCGTTTTTTCTACCTCAATCCCTTGGAAGCGGATGGTAACCGGAATGACAGGACAGATGGACACCATTTACGAACAGGTGATGGGACCCCGTAACGGTTGGCTCGGCGGAGACGGAGATGTGTGGGAACGCGGCCCTTACTGGATAGACGGATTACTTCCCCTGGCTTATATATTGGATAATAAAGAGTTGATCAACAAAACAAAGACGCAAAACAGATAGAAGCGGTAAAAAAAGCGGTAAAAGATATGCGTTCTACCATTGCTTTTCCCACCGGTTTATGGGCGGGTGATGAGCTGCTTCGCTTTGCCAACCCAGATTACCGATGACTTCTCTGCCCGCCAGTACTATCATCAGATCAATCAGATAGCCATCAGCCGCGAATGGCGTGATTTTGTGACTCCTCACGAAGACACCGACAACCTTCACGGCATACTGTCTGGTTATCCATGTTGCACATCCAACCTGCATCAGGGTTGGCCCAAATTTCTGCAAAATCTCTGGTATGCTACAGCCGACAACGGTATTGCGGCGTTGGTATATGCTCCTTCCAAAGTGGAAAAAAATCCTACGATTGCCAGCTATCCCTGGACACTGGAAAACGCGCCGGTCACTATCAAAGCGAAAGGCCGGCCAATCCCCACATGGAAAGAATACCGGGGATCAGCCGGCTCTGTCCCCTACTTCACCCAGCAAGGGCCCGATACAACGGAAGAGGTAGAAATAGAGTTGATCCCGTTTGGCTGTACGACACTCAGAATTACAGAATTTCCTGTTAGAAATTAATTGAATAAACCTCCATAATTTCCTGAAAGCCACCTGCATATGCATGCAAAACAGGACTAATTTAGAACCCGGGATTTGCCGTTTCAGCACAGCCGGAGCAAGAGGAACCGTGAAAACTGTTTTTTTATATCACCCCTTGCGCCATCATCGCATCGGCCACCTTCATGAAACCGGCGATATTGGCTCCTTTCACGTAGTTGATATAATCCCCGGATTTACCGTGAGTCACACATTGTGTGTGGATATCACTCATGATCTGATGCAGCCACTTGTCAACCTCTTCATTGCTCCAGGAGATATGCATGGCATTTTGTGTCATCTCTAATCCCGAACAGGCAACGCCACCTGCATTGACTGCCTTGCCGGGGGCGAAAAGGAGCTCATTCTCCAGGAAGAAGTCAACCGCTTCGGCAGTACAACCCATATTAGACACCTCGGCGACGAGTAATACTCCGTTCTCTTTTAAACGTTTGGCATCCTCCAAGTTCAATTCGTTTTGAATGGCACAAGGCAATGCTATGTCAACTTTCAATTCCCACGGTTTCCTTCCGGGATAGAAAGTT
>JBAYRG010000014.1:0-21293 GCA_041676805.1 Proteiniphilum sp. | reverse complement strand
TTATCGTGGGCCCGCTGCTCAATCCCGAAATATTCAAGGTGTGCAACCGCCGGCAAATAGCCTATTCACCCGGCTGTGCCACAACCTCGGAGATTGGCCTGGCACAGGAGCTGGGAGCCGAGATAGTGAAAATATTTCCCGGTGGCAATGTGGGCGGTCCCTCCTTCGTGAAAAATATCAAAGCCCCAATGCCCTGGTCCAGGATCATGGTCACAGGTGGAGTTGAACCTACCGAGGAAAGTCTCTCGGCGTGGTTCCGTGCAGGAGCGACCGCCGTGGGGATGGGATCCAACCTTTTCCCGAAAGAGGTGCTGGAAAATGGAGAGTGGCACAGGATCACCGAACTATGCGAACAGAGCCTCTCCATTGTCAAAAAATATCAGTAAAATAGACTTTCAGATAGATATCTGACGGTAAGACTCATTTTCCTCAGCAATACATGTTGAGACAGCCTGTCCCAATGAAATTTCTAAATAAACATCATTATAAATCATGACTAAACTACAAGGAGAAAGTACAGCAAAAATGACCAATTTCCGTTGGACAATCGTCGCAATGCTATTTGTGGCAACAACCGTCAACTATTTAGATAGGCAGGTACTGTCACTTACGTGGGACGAATTTATCAAACCTGAATTCCACTGGAATGAGTCGCATTACGGGACTATTACCTCATTCTTTTCCATTTTTTATGCTGTCATCATGCTTTTTGCCGGTCGCTTTGTAGAGTGGATGGGTACCAAAAAAGGATTTCTTTGGGCCATCGGCGTCTGGAGTTTTGGTGCCTGTCTGCATGCGGTGTGCGGTATTGTCACCGAAGCCTATGTCGGTTTGGACAGCAAGACCGAACTGATTGCGGCAACGGGAGATATGGCGGTAATCATTGCCACTGTGAGCATGTGGTGTTTTTTGGTGGCACGCGGTGTACTGGCACTTGGCGAGGCGGGTAACTTCCCGGCAGCCATCAAGGCGATAGCCGAATATTTTCCCAAGAAAGATCGTGCTTATGCCACTTCCATCTTCAATGCCGGCGCATCAATCGGTGCATTGTTTGCCCCTCTAAGTATTCCACCCCTGGCAAAAGCGTTTGGATGGGAAATGGCGTTTGTTATTATTGGGGTACTTGGTTTTATCTGGATGGGATTCTGGATCTTCTACTACGATAAGCCGGCAGAAAGTAGAAGGGTCAATAAGGTAGAACTGGACTATATTGAACAGGACAAGCATGAGTTAAGTGAAACGGGAAACAAGCAAAATATCGCAAAAGTATCCTTGAAAAAATGTTTTTCATACAAACAGACCTGGGCATTTGCCGCCGGAAAGTTTATGACCGATGGTGTATGGTGGTTCTTCTTGTTCTGGACTCCCTCGTACCTGAATACCCAATTCGGCATCAAAACCACCGAAGGATTAGGGATGATCCTTATTTTCACGCTCTACCTGATTGTCACCGTGCTATCAATATACGGTGGAAAACTACCCACTCTGTTCATTCACAGAAGCGGACAGAATCCGTATGCCGCACGTATGAAAGCAATGTTGATTTTTGCATTTTTCCCATTAGTGGTATTATTTGCCCAACCATTGGGTATGGAATTTTCCTATCTGGGTAAGAATGCCGCCTGGATTCCCGTCTTGCTGATATCTATCGGGTGCGCCGCACATCAGGCATGGAGCGCAAACCTCTTTTCAACGATCGGTGACATGTTGCCGCAAGGCGCTATCGCCACCGTTACCGGTATTGGTGGAATGGCCGGTGGTATAGGATCAATGATCTTGCAAAAAGGTGCGGGTAACCTGTTCTATTTTGCCGGCGAAACCAATATGACATTTATGGGATTTGAAGGTAAACCCGCAGGTTATTTCATTATCTTCTGTATCTGTGCATTCGCCTATCTCGTCGGATGGACAATCATGAAATCACTCGTCCCCAAGTATCAACCCGTTATTGAGATGTAATTTTATTCAGTAGCCATATAATTCAGATTTTTATCACTTTCTTGCTGATCTTCAGCAGGTCATGGTGTAAATATTGTCAAGAAGTAGATCTATCTCCTCTCTTTTGAATGGAGGCCTGATTTTTGAATCTTTTTTTGTACCTTTGTTTCGTAGCACATTATATAGCTTTCATTCATTAATCAATATAGTCATTACCAATGACATGTCGGATAAAATATACTACTTATTTTATCCTCTGATTTTCTATTTACTTTTAACTTCGAAACATCAGTAGAACATCAATATAAACTCTCATATATTATGAACTACATCTTAAAAACGATTTTCAAAATGAGAAAAATAGTTTTCTTTCTTACGATTATTTTCACTGCTCTACTTTTAAATGCTTGTTCTAATCCGTCTACCCTCACCCTATCGGAAAAAGGAGAAGCACAATACGTGATCCTCCTTCCGGATGCACCATCGCCTGTGGAAGCGACTGCTGCCAGTGAATTAAAAAAACATCTCGATGAGATCACCAACGCCAATTTCAGCATTGTCCGCGAGTCGGAGGCCGACAGGTCGCAACCGTTATTGGTTGTGGGAAACTCATCTATTGCCAGGTCTCTTCTCCCTGATATAGACGCCACGCAGTTGCCCTACGACGGGGTTGTGGTGGAAACCATAGGGAAAGATATCATCATGCTGGGACATCCAGAGAGAGGTACCCTGTATGCGGTAAATACCTTCCTTGAGGAAGGCGCCGGGGTCCGTTGGTGGACATCCACCGAATCCTATATCCCCAAGGCAAAGAAACTGAAAGTACCCCTGCTGCACATTCATCACGCTCCCCATCTTACATACAGGGAAGCTTTCTATAAAGACGCGCTGAAGGATGAGGTTTACGCGGCGCGTATGAAATGCAACGGCGACTTTTCTAAAATTTCACCCGAATACGGGGGATACCACAAGTTCCAATATTTTGTACACTCTTTCTATACTGTCATGCCACCCCGGGATTATTTTGACAAGCATCCGGAATGGTATAGTATGATCGACGGGGAACGTACTTCGCACCATGCGCAGCTCTGCCTGTCTAACGACGCCATGCGGGAGGAATTCACCAAAAATGTATTGAACACCCTTCGCACTACCCCTGATATAGATTTCATTTCGATCAGTCAAAACGACAGTGGTGAAGATGGGAGAAGTTGCCAGTGTGATGCTTGTCAAGCCATCGTCAACGAAGAAGGGAGCGAATCGGGACCGGTCATCCGGTTTGTGAATGCTGTGGCCGAAGAGATAGAGAAAGAGTTTCCCCATATCTGGGTGGAAACACTCGCCTATCGATATACCCGCACCGCTCCTCTAAAAGTCAAACCCCGCAAGAATGTAGTCGTGCGCCTTTGCACCATTGAATGCTCGTTTTCCGAACCCTTGGGGGAAGGAGAGCAAAACAAGGCATTGAGGGATGATATGGAAGCATGGGGCAAAATAGCCGATAACCTTTTCGTGTGGGATTACGTGACCAATTTTGTATGGTACATGCTGCCCCACCCCAATTTACATCTCCTTGCCGACAACGTCCGCTTTTTTATAGAAAACAACACGATCGGACTCTTCGAGCAAGGCGATCTCTATTGTGATGCCGGCGACTTTGTAAGGATGCGCAATTGGGTTATCTCCCGCTTGATGTGGAATCCCAATCTCGATGAAAACAGGCTCATTGATGAATTTCTCGCGGGATATTATGGGAAGAAGGCGGCTCCATATTTGCGACAATACTGGGACCTACTCACCAACAGTGCAAAAGAATCGGATGTTTTCCTGCGTTGTTACATGGAAGATACCTCCGGCTGGCTGACCGTTCCCGTTTATATACAAGCGGCATCACTGATGGAAAAAGCGATAGCGGTAACAAAGGATCAAACCTTAAAGGATCGACTTAGAAGAGAGGAAATTCCTCTTAAATTCGTACTTTTGCTCGAAAATGAAAGATTTAAACTGTATGAACAGGAAAATAACATCTCATCGATCACCCCTTCCAATCCCGAAGAAGCATTGACCGAGTTCATGTCGCTACTCAAAGAATTCAATGTCACCATGGTGAGAGAGGATTTCACGCCTAATGTCAACCACATTCAATGGCTGGAACAACTTTTGAGAAGCAAATTATTCCCTGAGAAAAATTGACACCAACATGAAGAATTTTATATGCTGGGTATCTATATGGATGAGTATCTGCCTCTCTCTATCGGCTCATACTCCGGCAGAAAGAGAAGGAGAGGATATCATCATTGAAAACAAGCAATTCAGATTAATCGTAGGAAGCAACGCGATCGCCAAAAGCCTGACGCTTACATCGACCGGTGAAGAGTGTCTGTGGCAGGAAACAAACACCCCAATTTTTGCCGTAACCCAGGAACGGCCGTACCACAATGAAATAAAGCTGGCGCACCCGAATAAGAAAACCACTTTTCAGGCAAACACCATCCATCGGGAGAGAAACAGACTGATTGTCGGTTTTGAGCTGATCCCTTACCAAGCTGTCATTCAGATAAAGGAAACTCCGACTTATGTCGGCTTTTCCTTAGAGGGGTTTATTGTACCACCCGGCACCTATCCTGCTTATCTCAAGATAACTCCTCCCCCTGCCACCGAATTATGCCTGCTGCAGTTGCCAATTCGCAACCATGCATATTTCGGTGAATGGTTAAACGTGAGCTGGGATGAAAACGTGGCTGTCAATGTATTGGCAACGGATGAGAATGCTTATATCGATTTTGAGAAGCATAATGAGTATAAACTCTTAACTGCCAAGGCGCTGAAAGAAATCAAATTTGAAGGTACCGGTGCTGCCCTGATTGTATGCAAACCGGAGGATCTGTTAGACAACATCGCACAGGTTGAAGAGGATTTCGATTTACCGAAAGGGGTGCAAAGTAGGAGAAGCAACATGATCAATGCCTCTTACTACTGGTCGTCTCAAATAAACCCGGGAAATGTGGATCAACATATTGAATATGCCAAAATGGGGGGATTCAGGGCGATGAATCTCTACTATCCCTGCTTTGAAGGATTTGGAGGATATAATTTGATCGGTAATTACGAGATTGACAGGAAGCTCTATCCCAACGGGAAAGAGGACCTGAAGAAGATGCTCGACAAGATTAAAGCGGCAGGCATTACACCCGGGGTACATTTCCTGCACTCCCATATCGGCAGAAACAGCCAATATGTGACACCCATTCCCGATCATCGGTTAAATCTTACAAAAATATTTACCTTATCCGGCGACTTAGCTCCCGACGACACGGAAGTATTTGTCGAGCAAAACCCGGAGGGTACTGTTATGGCAGACGGATGCAGGGTGCTGAAGGTGGGTGCCGAGTTCATTGCATATGAGAATTACACCACTACTCCACCCTATAAGTTTACCGGTTGCACACGAGGTGTCGATCAGACAACTGTCAACGGCCTGCCCAAAGGATCGATCATCGGGATTGTGGATGTGAGCGAATTTGGCGCTACCAGCCTCTATATCGATCAGAGGACAAGCCTTCAAGATGAAATCGCAGAGAAAATCGCGGATATTTATGACGCGGGATTCCAGTTCATCTACTTCGATGGCTCGGAAGGTGTAAATCCTCCCTTTGGATTGAATGTGCCCCTGGCACAGTACCGTGTCTTCAAACGGTTGCAACCCGAACCATTGTTTGCAGAAGGAGCCGCGAAATCGCATTTCAGCTGGCACATGCTGGGTGGCGGCAATGCATTCGACGTTTTTGCCCCGGAAGTGCTGAAGGAGGAAGTACGGAAATGGCCGGCGGAAGAGGCTCCACGGATGAAACAGGATTTCACACGCATCAATTTCGGCTGGCTGGGTTACGTCCTGCCCGATGAAAATACTACCGGCACCCAACCCGATATGCTGGAATACGTGACAAGCGTGGCCGCCGGCTGGGATTGTCCAGTCTCTATCCACGCCTACCTCCACACATTAGATGCTCATCCCAGGACAAAAGATAATATGGAAGTATTCAGGAGATGGGAAGAGGTACGGGCCAAGAAATGGCTTACAGACGCACAAAAGAAGATGCTACAAGATGTAGAGCAAGAGCATCACTTACTTCTGGACGAACAGGGACGGTTCGAACTGGTACCCTACGACCAGATCACTGATATTGCCGACGGAAGCAGGGATATAAGGGCTTTTATCTTCAAAAGGAAAGGTGATTATTATGTAGTTTATTGGCATATATCAGCCAATAAAGAGCTTCAACTGCCATTAAATCCATCCGAGATCACGCTCTACGAAAAATTGGGTAAAAAGAAAAAGATCGTTCCCGGCACGAATAATAGTGTAATTGTGCCGGCGAGTAGCCGTCACTATATCAAAGCCAATAGACTAACGCTCGAACAACTGACAGATGCCTTTAAAAATGCGCATATTATAGAATAAACACTCATTTTATTCACCAAAGATTGGGTAAAATCGTTTAGTGTGTGCTATATTTGCAGTCTTAAATTAAAATTTATCAGGAAAAACCTGATATTTGGAACAATCTTCAAGAAATATCAATTATTTACGAACTATAAGACAGATATACAAACCCCATGAATGAAATTAAATTTTACAACGGAGAAAATATTCCGTTGGAGTTGCACAAGGTACGCATAGTACAGAAATTACATTTAGTACCTATTGAGAGAAGACTGGAAGCATTGCAGGAAGGCGGATTCAACACTTTCAGGCTTAATACCAAGGATGTATTCCTCGACATGCTCACCGACAGTGGGACCAATGCGATGAGCGACAACCAATTGGCCGCCATGATGCAGGCGGATGACGCCTATGCCGGATCACAGAGTTTTTTTCGCCTGCAGAAAGCGGTAGAAGATGTATTGGGCAAGAAATATTATCTGCCGGTACACCAGGGACGCGCTGCCGAAAATATCCTTTCGAACGCATACGTGCGTAAAGGAAATCTGGTTCCCATGAACTATCACTTTACCACCGCCATGGCCCACATAACCCAGTATGGGGGCAAGATAGCGGAATTGCTGTATGACGAGGCCTACGTGATCAATTCCTCCCACCCTTTCAAGGGAAATATGAATATTGAAAAACTGGAAGAGGTGATCAAGGTACACGGTGCCAAAAATATCCCCTACATCCGGATGGAAGCCTCTACCAACCTTATCGGCGGACAACCGTTCTCAGTACAAAACCTGAGAGATGTAAGGACTATTGCCGACAAATACAATATCCGTCTCGTACTCGACGCGAGCTTGCTGGGTGAGAACGCCTATCTGGTAATCCAACGGGAAGAAGAATTCAAAGAGAGTTCAATGAGTGAAGTGATGAAGATCATGACCAGTCTGGCTGACATTGTCTATTTCTCGGCACGAAAATTAAGTTCTTCCCGAGGAGGTGGAATATGTACCGATAATATTGATATTTATAAGGAACTGGAAGCACTTGTGCCCCTCTTCGAGGGATTTCTCACCTACGGCGGTATCTCCGTGCGTGAAATTGAAGCAATGGCTGTGGGATTATATGAAACACTCGACGAAACGATGATCAGCCAAAGTCCCGATTTTATCGCTTATTTAGTGAACGCCCTTGACGGACAAGGAGTACCGGTGGTAAAGCCGGCTGGTGTGTTAGGCGTTCACGTAGATGCAATGCAGGTGTGCGATCATATCCCGCAAAAAGAGTATCCCGCAGGCGCATTGGCCGCGGCACTGTTCCTTATCTCAGGTATCCGTGGAATGGAAAGGGGTTCTATCTCCAACCAGCGTGATGAATATGGTAACGAGACTTATGCCGATATGGAACTGGTGCGACTGGCTGTACCTCGCCGAGTCTTTACCTTATCACAGATCAAATATGTAGAGGACCGGATGACCTGGTTATATGAAAATCGGGCGCTGATTGGCGGTCTCCGTTTCGTATACGAACCTCCCGTGCTCCGTTTCTTTATGGGAGGACTGGAGCCGGTAAGCGACTGGCCTCAGAAATTGATCGCCAAATTCAAGGAAGATTTCGGAGAAAGTCTATAAACAATTGCTGAAAATAGTTTTCTATATAGCCAAACCCTGAAAGTTAGAGAAACTTTCAGGGTTTTTTCCTGGCTTCTACACTGAGTTGCCCAACTTGGGAGTGAGACAGTTTTACCGAGTAATGATATCATTCACAATCTTCTCATAACCTGTTTCATTGGGATGCAAACCATCTAAAAACAATGATTCATCAATTTTCCTATTTTCCAGCAACAACAAATCTCCCACATCCAGATAATGATAGCCCTCTACTAAAACCATCTCTGCAATACGCTTATTGATGGTTCTCACATGATCCTCCACAGCCCGTCGTGGAAGCAACCCTACCACTTTGATCTTTGCTTTGGGCTGTCGAATATTGATCTGTTTTAACAGGAACCGAAGCCCTCTTACAATATTTTCGTCGCTATCTAAGCCCAGGTTGTTCGTCCCGATCATCAGTACGACCTCTTCTGCCTCGTAACCACTAAGTTCCCCATGATAGACTCGCCACAATACATTTTCAATCCTATCCCATCCATATCCAAGATTACAATATCCGGCAGGCTCTATCCGGTTCTTCCAACTCCGGCTCCCATTTTGATGCTCGGTGCTCCCACCCCAGTAATGAGTGATGGAATTACCGATAATCACTTTGGAGGGCGGTCTCTGTTGAATACTCCGCAATATACCCGCATGTCTCTTTTTCCATTCATAAATATAAGGTTCTCTGCGCTGACTGACAGGCTGGATAGTTCTCATATCTCCGACGGGCATACTGAGAATCTCCCTGATCATTTTTTCATAGGCATCGGCATAGGCCTGCATACCCAGATCGTTCGGGTGGATATAATCCACACAGCCATCCTCCGGAAAATTGATCTCTTCTCTGCTTAAATGATAGAGATGCTTGACACCCATATGAGACAGCGAGTCATAAGCCTGCCTTAAAGCATTATTCAACCGCTCGCTCTCTTTTTGGGACAACTCATTGAACGCTTCGTTTCTGGTTCCGATATGATCGGCCAGCAGAATTGGCGTCTTATGCTTTTCTCTGATCTTATTTACGCCATAGATCGTTCTTTTCACCACCTCGTCCGACGATAAGCCACTCATATTAGGCAGACAATCGTAGAGGTAGAGCGATGCATCTATTTCGTCCATCAGATCAACTAACTCCTTTTCGAGTGGTCCGTTACCCGAAAAAGCAAGATTTACGACAGGATAATCGAGTTTTCTGGACAAAATGTTAGTCCATCCCATTCCCGGCCGTGAGGCACACCCTCCCTGGGCAATAGATGTACCATACACCACGATAGGTCTCTCCTGCAGCGTGGGTATAAATTCAAGCTCCGCTGAATTGTCGACACCGATTTCCATCCATTTCACAGAGTTGTAAAGAGGCAGATAAAGACGGTATTCAAATCCTTGTTTGTGGTATTGGCTTTGCGACAAGCCTTCATAAATATAGGTGATGGTATCACCGAAATGATACTTGCCGGAAGCCAGCCGCCATTTCCCGTCCGAATCAATAGCATAGAGGTCCAGCCCCGATTTACCCGTGGCAGGCATATGAGGCATCGCGATATCCTCAGTTACCTGGTACTTCACTTCGATTTTTTCGGCATTGGTATAAAAATGAATAGCCAATCCTGCTGAGTGGCCGGATAAATTCCAGACCGGTTTTCTTACTATTTCCTCCGCCCTGCCGGGCAACCGCCGGTATGTTTTTCCTATTTCGTTTGTCCATCCCTGTTGCTGAATCACACTGACCTCTGCTCTCATCGGGTCATGCCAGCGTGTCTGGGCTATCAAAGGAATCGTGAACAAAACAACAAATACAAAGCAGCAGGCGACTGATAATAACTTTTTATCCATCGTTTATGTTATTGTTAGTTGTATTGACTAATACTTCTGAAGCAGCTTCAAGAGCTTACGGTCTAATTTATGACCGTGCCAATCCTCATACGCTACATCTTTTCTTCTTGAATCGATAAGGCCAAAAGTGCCCCGGAAATTCCATAATCCCCATCCTATACCGTGGCGAGTCAGGATATCCAACTGATCTTCAAACCATGCGAGAAAGACATCATGCGGTGTCTCACAGTAGCAGCCACATTCGCCGCAATGCACACCCACCCCTTGCTTCACCAGATCGATCCAGGGACGATAGAAATTCTCAAGCACTTCACGGTCGAATTTCTGACCGTCAATAGTACCCGGCCATACCGGCATGGGAGCATCATCAGGATTTTTCCATACCCAGCTGGCGCGATAATGAGATATATAATGCGGGAAATAGCCTCTGCAGCTCTGTCCTATAGGGAGATCCGTCAATTCCGGCACCACCAGCGATCCTCCGTGGTTACCATCGGCAACCACCAGCCTGTCGGGATGCTGTTTGTGGATCACATCCAGACAACCGACAGCCACCTTACGATAGATATCACCGGGAATCGGTTTAGAGGGTGAGAACTGATCGTTCATATCCTCCTTGAAACAGGGCTCGTTGACCAGATCGAAACTCAACAAGTCGGGAGAGACATTCCTGAAACGCTTTGCCCACATCTCCCAATGTTGATAAAAAGCCTGTTGGGCCTCTTCATCTTTCCACAAGTTGAAGGGTTCATGGAATCCGGCATTGATACAGAAACCGGGAGCACGGTGCAGATTAAGGCTTACATGCAGGCGACACTTATTGGCCGCATATACCACCTGTTCGATGGCGTCCAATGCTTCTTCCCTGAAATCGACGGTCTGGTCGGGAGTGATATCCCTCCCTGAAGCAGGATCATAATTCAGATAACTGGGATAGGCGATAGGGATACGGACAAAGTCGAAGCCCCAATCGGCCATCCATTTAAAATCCATCTCCGTATCGGCAAATCGCTGAGAATTGGCACTGTATCTCTGAGGAGTGAAAAAATCGAGAATATTAAAACCACGCCAACGAGGTAGTTTATTCTTTATCGACTCATATTGCGGAAGCCCGAAAATATCAGTTTGATTATTCAGGACAATCATGCCAGCTCCGATTGCCGTTGTTCTCAAAAAATCACGTCGTTTCATCTGTTTTTAAATACTCTGCTAAATCTCTAAACTTGATGTCCGGAACTAAACCTATAGCTAAGGATAATTCAACCATTTTAGAAATCCTATGGTCTGCATCTCCATTAAAAATTTGGCTATTTATTACAAATGTATAAATAATTTCGCAGATTTTAGAAGAATACGGTAAAATAAAGTAAATAATTGTGAATCAATTCATAACAAACTAATTAAAGAAAACAATTATAATACGACTAAAGCAGGTTCAATTTCTGGAGAAGATTTCCTGAAATAGTGTTTCTTCTTAAAGAGACAGTCTTAACAATTAATATACAACAAACTGATAAACAGTAATATAATTTGCATTTCGACAATATATTATTCAAAGAGCAATAGACCATCCTATTGGCATTCGAACTTTTTCATGAAGAAAAAACGATGGTAAAATTACGGTATGTATCATTGATTATCATATAGTTAAAAACAAATCGACAGCAATCAGGAAGGATTTGTTTTTAGCCAACTACAATTATTCAGGAATAAATAAAGTTGAATTTGGAGAGTATTAGAAACTGACAAACAGCATATTATAAAAAAACCACCATGAGTGTGGTGGTCTTGAAGTGCGCAGGATGAGACTCGAACTCACACGCCGTAACCGGCACTACCCCCTCAAAGTAGCGTGTATACCAATTTCACCACCTGCGCTTGTGGAGTGCCCAGAACAGGACTCGAACCTGCACGTCGTTACCAACACTAGTCCCTGAAACTAGCGCGTCTACCAATTTCGCCATCTGGGCATTACTATTAATCTGAACTGAAGAACAGACCACTGCCTGTTGCCATTCAAAAGTTCATCTCTTCAACCAAGAGAGCCTTCCGTTTCTGAATAGCGGATGCAAAGATAATATTTTTTTTATATCAGTGCGAATATTTTTAAATTTTATTTCGGAAAAAGGAAAACCGCCCCATAAAGGAACGGTCCTCCAATTCACAATGAAAAATCAAGTAGAGTAGATTGAAAAAGTTATTTATATTGAATCAGCAGAAAATGTCATAAAGACCTCTCCCTCTTCTGAAATATCCACAGGCAAATAATTGGTATTGCGTGAATAATTTTTGATCCTCTTGCGCACCACAGCCGGAGGCCTGTTGTCTTTGTAATCCTGCAATGCTTCGCTCATCTCAATGGTTTTGCCTGCCGGCACCGCTATTTCCACAGTGATGCTCTGGTTTCTGAAACCTTGTTCCACGGGTGCCGATAAAAACTCAGGAAGTAATAATAAGGAGTCTTTTTGTATGGTTTCATAGGAAAATTGCGCGATATCGGCTTTGGCAGAACGAAGATCTTTGCCGTTTATGGCAGATATGACACGCATATGAAACAACGAGTCACTGCTTTTGGCTATCTGCAGATGGATCTTATCGAAAAGAAGCGAATCTTCGTTGATCGTGAGATAAGGCAACTCATCAAAATTAGCTCCGAAGCCATACCCCGACTTAAATCTTGTATAATCTTCACCATAGGGAAGCATCTCCACGTACATCTTATTCGAACTGACAGGCGCTATGGAGAGTGTCCTTTCGCTGGAACTTTCCACACTAAACTTGTCGGCGATCCTGGCTCCCAATACTCCTGACACTATCAGGCCGGCGATCCAAAGCAGAGAGGCCGCAATTCCGATGACCGGACGCGATTTGGCTTTCATAGCACGGCGTATAATCCATGTGACAACACCTATAATTGGCACAAGAAAGAGTAATCCCAGTGCGGTAAAGAGCAGACTGGTCTCATAACCGGGATCAATAAACAACGACTTCAACGGCGACAGATGGGTACCGGTCACCAATAATGCGACAAACAGGCCGATCAACACCAACAGGAATATTCCAATAACCGAAAAGAATATGATTTTCAAAAAGATCATCAATGTATGCAGGCAACCGGAACGTTCTGGTGGGGATACAGTGGCGGTACGGCGTTCTGAGACAGGCGGCTCAGGAGGCATCTCTTCCATCCCGGTTATATTATCATCAACTTTCGACACTACGGCATGGTAAGTCTCTTTTTTTTCTGCTGACTGACCGGAGTTTTCTTCATTGGCAATACGATTCCTCGAACTTGCCACATTATCAGTTACCTTTTCCCGGATGGAACGGATATAATCCTCTTCACCCATCATTTCCAGCTTCTGTTTCACAGTCTTTGCCACGGGAATAATCGCCCAAAGGACAATATAGACCACTACTAAACTTGAATTGACATTCCAGTTGAAACCTACATTATCAAAAATCCTGTTTAACGGGAAAAAAGAGATCATACCGATCATATTCAAGAGAAGTGGCGCAAGAAACAGAAGACGAGGTATCCATGAATCTATTCGGAAATAAGCGGCAATACCACCACATACCCCACCGATAAAACGATCGTTGGGATTCCGGTAAAGCCGTTTAGAGACGTTCGATTCCAACATTTTCGGTTTTAGAATGATCCATAATACAATGTATACCCAAAAGAGAAACCCGAAAAACAACACAAAAAGAAGTCGGATCCACACAGGATCGGTTTTAAGATAATGTGCCAAACCACTACAAACACCACCTATGATCTGGTCATTAGCATTTCTGTGCAGACTCTGGCGTTCACTTCCCGCTGACCATGCCTCATCATTTTCAGATGCTCCGGAGGCTTCTGTCCCCGGTTGAGATGACGAAGACTCCTGCCCGGATCCCACAGTCTCCTCGTAATCCGAATCAAAATCCTGCGGCCTGCCAATACTGTCAATAATAGATTTCACATCCTCATCGGTGATACAGTTGATGCCATGCTTCAACCGATTACCAAACAGTTCGGCGATACGACATTCTATATCGTTCACAATCTCATCGCCGCCCTCTTCCCGCGAAAAATAGACCTTGAGACTACCGATATATTGCTTCAATATCTCATATGCCGTCTCCTCTATGGCGATCACCTGACCCTGAAAATTAATGTTGATTACTTTCTTCATATGGATTTTCTATTCTGATTGATTTTCATGTGACTCACCCCTACTGCGCGTAAGAGTCTCAACTCCCATAGCCAATTCATTCCATGTGGCCTGCAGGAGGATATAAAACTTGTTGCCCTTCTCTGTCAAATGGAAATATTTGCGTGGAGGCCCCGAAGTACTTTCTACCCACCGATAAGAGAGTATGCCAGCATTCTTCAAGCGATTGAGCAGAGGATAAAGGGTTCCCTCCAAAAGCTGCAGTCCCGCAGATTTCATCTCGTCGATAATATCACCGGGATAGGCTTCGCCCCTTTTAATGATGGAAAGAATACAATATTCAAGTACTCCTTTCCGCATCTGGCTTTGCGTATTTTCAATATTCATCTCAATATCATTTATTGCCACAAAGATAATCAAAGCAAGGTATTATGCAATGCAAAGTACCAAACATTTTTCCAACATTAAATTTATTTAACTTCAAGAGAACCAAATGTCATGAAAATGGGTCGATTTGAAGTCCGATTCTTACTACTTTTGTAAATTAATTATGGCGTATTATTCAATCAACCAATTACTATATTATTACATTATCACAACTTTCCGATAAATCGGAACAAGTTGTCCCGATTCATCGGGATCATCAAATCATCAAATCAAAAAAGATGTCACTTCAAGGAAAACATATTGTATTAGGGATCACCGGGAGTATCGCAGCCTATAAATCGGCTATCCTCACGCGGTTACTGGTAAAGAAGGGAGCGGAAGTACAAATAGTAATCACTCAGGCCGGGAAGGAGTTTATCACTCCGGTAACACTTTCAGCCCTGTCAGGACGTCCGGTGATCAGCGAATTCTTTGCCTCCGGCGATGGCACCTGGCACAGCCATGTAGACCTGGGGTTATGGGCCGATATAATGATTATAGCACCTGCCACGGCTTCCACCATTGGCAAGATGGCCGGTGGGATTGCCGACAACATGCTGGTCACCACCTACCTGTCAATGAAAGCGCCCGTTTTTGTAGCACCGGCTATGGATCTCGACATGTACCAACATATCTCCACCCAGCGCAATATAGAAAAGCTGAAAAGTGACGGGGTACGGATCATAGATGCCACCGAAGGAGAGTTGGCCAGCCATCTTGAAGGGAAAGGCAGGATGGAAGAGCCGGAGAATATAGTGTCTATTCTCGAACAATTCTTTGCCACCGGTAATGATCTCGAAAAAAAGAAAATCATGATCACTGCCGGTCCGACCTATGAACGGATCGATCCGGTACGATTTATCGGCAATTTTTCTTCCGGGAAGATGGGATTTGCCTTGGCAGAGGAGTGTGCTTCACGGGGAGCCGAGGTAATCTTGATCACAGGTCCTACCACACTGTCGGCCTCGCATCCCAATATACTGAGGGTGAATGTGGAGTCGGCCATCGAGATGCATGATACCGCGCTAAAGATCTTCCCGCAGATGGATGTGGCCATCCTCTCGGCTGCCGTGGCCGATTATCGTCCGGAGCAGGTGAACGATGAAAAGATAAAACGTTCGGGAAAGGAAAATCTCACACTCTCGCTTGTCTCCAATCCCGATATTGCCGCTTCACTCGGAGAAATAAAAAAACCGGAACAACTGACCATTGGGTTTGCTCTGGAGACAAGTGACGAAGAACGCAACGCGATGAAAAAAATAAAGGATAAAAATTTCGACTATATAGTCCTCAACTCTCTCAACGACGCGGGAGCCGGCTTTGGATATGATACGAACAAGGTGACGATCCTTTCCCGCGACGGCGAAAAAAAATCATTTTCACTGAAATCGAAAAACGAGGTGGCGAAAGATATTGTGGACAATGTGCTAATTCGTTAATGTGCCAATCCCGATAAACCGGAACAACTTGTCCCGATTTATCGGAAAGTGGTGCCAATTGAATGAATAAACTCATTATATCATTTACAATGATTGCCATATAAAAACCTCTTCTCAACTATTTAGAATGCAACTATTCAAACTACCCCTCATATTCCTCTTTCTCGGCAGCACTCTCCTCTCCTATTCACAGCAGTACAGAAATCCCGTCACCATTCCAGCCGCGCTAAGTGGGAACTTCGGTGAATTGAGAAATAATCACTTTCATTCAGGGATCGATTTCAAGACCCAGCAGGTAGTCGACAAGCCCATCGTCGCCATCGAAGAGGGATATGTGTCGCGCATCAGCGTCTCTCCCGGAGGCTACGGGCTGGCGCTCTACATCGATCATCCTTCCACAGGCCACACCAGTGTTTACGCCCATCTCAACAGTTTCTCCAAAGAGATTGCGGATTGGGTAAAAGAACAACAATACCTGCAGGAACGATTCAGCATCACCCTCTATCCCGAACCGGGAATGTTTCCTGTGAAGAAAGGGGAACAGATTGCCTTAAGTGGAAACACCGGCAGTTCCGGTGGTCCCCATCTCCATTTTGAGATACGCGACACCCAGACCGAAGAGCCACTGGATGCATTGGAATTTATTGCCAAAATCCCCGACACACGGAAACCCGATTTGCAGGGGATCGCTTTTTATCCTATGGCAGAAAAAGGGGTGATCAATGGTAGTGGTCATCCGGTTAAACTCAATATTGCCAAAGACAAAGCGGGCAATCCGTTGGCATTGTCGAAAAATATAGAAGCATGGGGGCGTATTGGCGTGGCTGTGAAGGCTTATGACCGGATGGACGGCCAAAACAATATCTACGGAGTAAAGCACATCCGCCTTTTTGTGGACAACCGGCAGCTGTTCAGCAGTACCGTAGACCGCTACTCATTTGCGGATGCACGTATGCTAAACAGTTTCATCGACTTTGAAGATTGGAGAAAGCAGAAGTCGTTTTTCATGAAATCGTTTCTCGAGCCGGGTAATCGTCTCCCTTTCTATGAGACGGAGAACAATGGATATATCGATATCGATGAAGAGCGGGTTTACCATTTGCGGTATGAGCTGGAGGATCATTACGGAAACAGGCTGACCTATAATTTCACGGTCACCGGAAAATTACAACCCATCCCCGAAAGAGAAGAATGCGACAACCGGATGAGATGGAACTCATACAACTCATACACAGACACAGGATTTCAACTACTAATCTCAAGAGGAAACCTGTATGATGACATCTGCTTCTCGCACTCCTCCATCCGGAGCCCAAATCATTATTCCGATATACACCAGGTAAACAATATCCCCGTAGCGCTGCACGATCGGGCGGAGATCTGGATCGGCATGCATGTCGACACGTTACAGAATAAGCAGAATCTGGGTATTGTCAGGATCAGCAACAATGGATCCGAAAGCTGGATTGGTGGAGAATATATACATGGAGGCGTTTCGGCAGCTATTCGTGAATTAGGCGACCGCTACGCCATCTCGGCCGACACTGTCGCACCCGTCATCACACCTATCGAAGAAACCTCCTGGGCAAGTCAAAAGCGCATACGTATCCGCCTCACTGACAACAAGAGCGGCATCAGATCGTTCAGGGGGGAGATCAATGGTGAATTTGTGCTGTTCACCCACGATAGCAAATCATCGGTCTATACTTATCGCTTCGATGAGGACCGGATTGGCAACGGGCAACAACAGCTATTTACTTTTACCGCCACCGACGGTGCCGGCAACCATACCGAGTATCAGTACAGTTTTTATTATTGATTACAATCCCAATACCGCCTGGGCAATGGCAATTTCCCGGGCGCTTCCCGTATGTTTTCCCTCCACATCGGAGATCTTCACACACTCCTGCCACTCCCCGCGGTGCGTCATCTTACAGCGGAAAAGCTTCATCACTATATTCATCGATTTGATATCGCTCCCCACATCAGCAGTCAAGTTGGTGCCTATCCCGAAAGTAGCGCCAATACGATCGCCGCAATATCTCTTGATTTGGATCGCCTTGTCCACATTCAGGCTGTCGGAAAAAACGATATACTTCAATTTGGGGTCGACCCGCAACTCCTCATAGCGCCGGATTGCCTTGTCGACAAACAGCAATGGATCACCGCTGTCCTGCCGGAGGCTGGTAAAGAGCAATGCATGTTTCTTGCTGAAGTTACGCAGGAAGAGATCGGTCGTATAGGTATCGGTCAGCACAGTACCCAAATCACCGTCGTAGACATTGATCCAGTTCTCCATCGACATATAGTTGGCCATCTTGTATCCGTAGATCGATCCATGGAACTGTACCCATTCATGCGGATGAGTCCCCGACACGTTCAGGTTGTGCTTGAATGCCATATAGACATTGCTGGTGCCGTAAAGGCTGTCGCCGGCATGTTGCTTCAACAACCCCGTCACCCGATCCTCCACGTCGGCGCTGAACCGTCGTCGCATACCGAAAAGAGAGACGGTGAGATGATGCTCCCGCATCTTCTTTGCTTTCTCCACCGTCACCTCCTCCATATATTTGAGATCGGGATAACGACCGGTCTCACAAAAATAGAGTTCCGAGACAATCGCCAGAATGGGAGTTTCCCAAAGGGTCACACGGTAAAGAAGGCCCAACGCCTTGATATGCAATTTCCTCCCCTCCATAGTGATATCCACTTCTGACGGGTCGAAACGAAATCCTTTCAGGAAATCGATATAGATAGGTGGGAGGTAAGGCATCTGCCGCTTTACAAACGACTCCTCTTCTCCGGTGAGGGCGAGGTGTGACATCTCCTCCAGCTCTTTTCTCAACAACCGGTCGAACCCCTCGGGATAGTCGCCATTACTGCGGTCGATAAATTCAAACTCGCCGTAAGCCCTCGGGAAGAGCTTTGAGTAGGCATAACCGGTGGTAAACTTATAGAGGTCGGTGTCGAGGATACTTTTGATAATTGCCATATATCTTTGTTTATTACAAATAAACATCAGACAAGATCATTTCGTTCATCAAGCCGGTCGACACCACTCATATCCTGCAACAAGCTCGTTACTTCCTGTAATCGTTATCTTATCTCTTTGGCCTTGTCGTGCTTGCTCTCCTCTTCGATCCCGGTTTATTGGCTGCCGGCTTTTGTTTGCCTATGCGTGGGCCGCTGGATTGCTTGCCTTTCCGTTCCGTTTTTTTCGTCCTGTCGGTTTCTTCTACGGGGATATTCTTTGCCCCGGCGGGATTAGCGGATCTCTCTTTCTTCTTATGTTTCTCTGCAAGGCTGGCTTTGCGGTAGTCGGTCTTGATATCGTGTTCTGCCAATGCCCGGTTCATCGCTTTATTGCTATTGGCCGGTCTCTTGTCGGTAGCGATTTTTTCCGATTTTTCGAGCAGGTCAAATAGTCCCTCGAGTTCTGCCGGAGTAAGGTTTCGCCAGTTTCCCTGCCCCAGTTTACCCAGTTTGATATTCATGATTTGTATCCGCTCCAGTTTGAGCACATTATAGTCGAAGTAGTCGCACATACGTCTGATCTGCCGGTTCAATCCCTGTACAAGTGATATACGGAAAGTATTAGGATTGATCTTCTCTATTTCACAACGTCGGGTCACACGGTCGAGGATGGGCACGCCTTGTGACATCCTGGTCAGGAACTCCTCAGTGACAGGCTTGTCCACTTTCACAATATACTCCTTCTTGTGATTGTTGCCCACTCGTAAGATCTTATTGACTATATCTCCGTCATTGGTAAGCAGAATCAGTCCTTGCGAATCTTTGTCCAGCCGGCCGACAGGGAATATCCGCTGCTCATGGCTGATATATTTCACAATATTGTCCTTTTCTTGAGGATCGGTCGTACTGACAATACCTACCGGCTTGTTAAAGGCGATATATACAGGCTCTATCTCCTGAATGATGGGAGTACCGTTCACTTTCACCTTCTGGCCGGGAAGCACACGCATACCAATGGCAGCCTTCTTCCCGTCAATAGTGACCTTGCCCGCTTCTATCAGGCGGTCGGCTTCACGGCGGGAACAAAAGCCCGAGCTGCTGATATATTTATTTAGTCTATATTCCATCCTCAATATTCCATACGAAAGCACGGAGCCCCAGGTTGGGTGATTCTTCATCAACCTTCCTCAGGTAATCTAACAGGAGCTTTACCCTGTCGTCTTCCACAACAGTGAGGATGGCATTGTTAAACGCCGGCCACGCATGGGTCCCATAATGCGGTTCCCCGTCTTTACTTCCTCGGCCGCGCACCGATTTCCATGCGGTGAAGCCACGTATGTTGAGCGAACTCAGGTTGGTCACTATCTCCTCGTAGTGCGCCTGGTCCAAAGTTATCATTACTGCTTTCATATTTTTTAGAGTAAAGAGTAAAGAATAAAGAACAAAGAACAAAGAGTAAAGAGTTCTAAACTTCTTCACTATTAATTTTTAATTTTCCGTTTTCAATCAACTATTTTCAATCAACCATTTTCAATTGATAACGGTGTTTCTTCCGTCTCCTGCGCACACCGAAACCTGCCATCATGGAATAAAGCGCCGGCACCAATATAAGGGTAATGACGGTAGAGAATGTCATACCTCCGATAATGGAGATACCCAGCGATTTCCACATCTCCGATCCCTGTCCTGTGCCCACTGCCAGCGGAACCATACCGAGGATAGTGGTAAGGGTAGTCATCAATACGGGACGTAACCTGGAACGACCTCCATGTACTACCGCCGTGATAATGGACATGCCTCTCTCCCTGTTCAGGTTGATATAGTCGATCAACACGATAGCGTTCTTCACCACCATCCCCACGAGCATGATCAACCCGACAAATCCCATGATACCCAGCGGTTCTCCCGTCAGAGCAAGGAAAAGTATCGAGCCGGTAAAGGCAAACGGTACTGTGAGGATGATCATAAACGGATAGGTGAGCGACTCGAACTGCGATGCCAATACGATATATACTAACAGCGATACGATCATCAGAAGGAGCCCCAATTGAGAGAATGATTCCTGCTGGTCTTCCAGCGAACCGCCTACCTCCATCTGTACTCCTGTCGGCAAATCCGCACCCGCCATGATCGTATTCACGTCATTCACCACTTCACTCAGGGCACGACCGTAGATGGTACCTGTCACCGTGACAATACGTTGTCGGTCCTTCCGGTCGACCTGCGGCAAGGTGGAAGTCTCCACGACTGTTCCCAGATCACGCACACGCACTCCCACTCCCATCGGATTATAAATCAATATATTCTCAATATCTTCGATAGATTGGCGATATTGCTCTTCGTAGCGCACACGGATATCATACTCTTCACCTTCTTCACGGAAACGGGACATGACAAGACCGTTGATCCTGTTACGAATAGCACCGGCAGCCGT
>JBAYRG010000013.1:0-21309 GCA_041676805.1 Proteiniphilum sp. | reverse complement strand
TACGGCATGAAGAATAAAGAGATAGCCGTTAAAACTGATGCAATCTTACGGGAACTCGGATTGGAAAAAGAACGGGAAGCCCTGGTGAAATCACTGCCCTTGGGATGGAAACAGAAACTCTCCTTTTCGGTCTCCATCTTCCACGAACCGAAGGTGGTTTTTCTGGATGAGCCGACCGGAGGCGTTGACCCCGTCACCCGCCGCCAATTCTGGGAACTTATCTACCAGGCGGCCGAACGGGGCATCACCCTCTTCGTGACGACCCATTACATGGATGAAGCAGAATATTGCGATCGTGTATCGATCATGGTGGATGGCAGGATCGAAGCCCTCGACAGTCCCAGGAACCTGCGCCATCAATTTCAGGCATCCAACATGGATGAAGTTTTCCAGCAACTGGCAAGAAAAGCGACAAGAATTAAGTAAAAATGAAACAATTCAGATCATTCGTAAGGAAAGAATATCATCACATTTTTCGGGACAAACGGACGATGATGATCCTATTGGCCATGCCGATCATCCAAATCCTGCTGTTCGGCTTCGCCATCACCACTGAAGTGAAGGATGTGAAAGTAGCCCTGTTCGACCCATCCAGAGATACATCCACTCAACTGATCAAGGAACGCATCAGGGCAAGTGAATATTTTATCATCGCTGAGGAATTGACAAGCATCGACCAGATCAATGATCTGTTCAAATATGGAAAAATCAACCTGATGATCATTTTCAGCGAGAATTTCGCCGAAAACCTGTTACATACAGGTGAAGCAAAGGTACAACTGATAGCCGACGGGACCGACCCCAACCAGGCATCCCTGCTCACAGGATATGCTTCAGGCATACTGAATTCATATCAGCAGGAGTTGATGGAACAATACAGGATACCGTTCCAGATCGTCCCTGAAATAAAAATGCTCTATAACCCGCAGTTAAAAAGTGCCTACAACTTCGTGCCGGGCGTGATGGGGTTGATCCTGATGTTGATCTGCGCCATGATGACGTCGATAGCCATTGTCCGTGAGAAAGAGACCGGAACAATGGAGATACTGCTTTCATCGCCCATAAAACCGGTATCCATCATTCTGGCCAAGGTAGTGCCCTATTTCACCTTGTCCATTGCCAATCTTATCACCATACTCCTCCTGTCGGTATTTGTCCTTGGCGTACCGGTCGCCGGAAGCCTCTTCTGGCTCACGGTGGTATCCCTGCTATTTATTCTTGTGGCGTTGGCATTGGGCATATTCATATCGACAATGGTCGATACCCAGATGGCCGCGATGCTCGCTTCGGGGATGGGATTGATGCTACCGACCATGTTACTGTCAGGTATGATATTCCCTATCGAAAGCATGCCGCTCCTATTACAGTGGCTTTCCGCTTTGGTCCCTGCCCGTTGGTATATCACAATAGTGAAGAAAATAATGATCCAAGGGGTGGAGGTGCAATTCGTGGCAAAAGAATTACTCGTTACCATCACCATGGCTGTCACGCTTATCATGTTGGCCCTGCGTAAATTCAAAATTCGGTTAAATTAGAAAGCCATGCTGAAATTTTTAATAGAAAAGGAGTTCAAACAAATCCGGAGAAACAGCTTCCTGCCAAAATTAATAGTGGTGATGCCCCTGATGGTGATGCTGGTTTTCCCCTGGGCAGCCAATCAGGAGATAAAAGAGGTCAAGTTGAGTATCATCGACAACGACCATAGTAGCTATTCAGAACGGCTGGTCAACAAAATAGATGCTTCCGGTTATTTCAAACTGACCGATATCTCGACCACTTATCCCGAAGCCATACGCAACATAGAATCAGGAAAATCGGATATTATTCTGGAGATCCAGGATGAGTTCGAGAAAAACCTTGTCAACGAAGGCACAGCCCGAGTGATGATTTCAGCCAATTCGGTCAATAGCACAAAAGGAGGCCTGGGTTCATCCTACTTATCCTCCATCTTTTCCGATTATGCCGGTGAACTAAGGGAAGAGCAGGGCGGACAAGCCATGGTAACGACGACAGAGGTTCCTTCGTTCGGCGTAATATCCCAATTCAAATTCAACCCCCATCTCGATTATAAAATCTTTATGGTACCCGCTTTGATGGTGATGCTTTTGACAATGCTCTGCGGATTTTTACCCGCATTGAATATCGTCAGCGAGAAAGAGGCGGGCACCATCGAACAGATCAACGTGACCCCGGTAAAAAAGCTGATGTTCGTGCTGGCAAAACTTATCCCATACTGGGTGATAGGCTTCGTAGTATTGGCTATCTGCATGGGATTGGGCATATTGGTATATGGCATTTATCCCGTGGGCAGTTTACTCACCATTTTCCTGTTCACCACGATTTACATCCTCGTAGTTTCAGGGATGGGACTGGTTATCTCCAACTACTCCGAAACCATGCAGCAGGCCATGTTCGTGATGTATTTCTTTATGATGATTTTAATTTTGATGAGCGGATTATTCACCCCCATCACCAGTATGCCGGAATGGGCACAAGCCATCACCATTTTTAACCCGTTGAAATACTTTATGCAGGTAATGAGGTTGGTCTATCTCAAAGGCAGCACATTCTTCGAAATGATACCCCAATTCCTCGCCTTGTGCGGCTTCGCATTAGTTTTGAACGTATGGGCGGTGATGAGCTACAAGAAAAGTCAGTAGATAACATCAATGAGTATAGAACTGAATTATAGATCACTACTGGTCTGTTATTCTTCCTTATTCTTATTGATTAGAAACTTCAAGGTAAGGCTGATTAAGCAAACTTGAAATCCGGCTCAATCACCTGATCCATATTATCAATTACTTTTCTTTTATCAAAAGAAATCCTAACTTTGTGAGGAAAGATTTCTGATGGAGAAAAGACTATCGGCGTAATAGGCGATGAAGGAAAAGATATCTACCCGATGACCACCATGACCAAAATAATGGAATGGTGTGAAAAAACCGGTAAAAGCTATACGGTATCCACCGTGTTTCATTCGACCGTGTGGTGAATGTGATGAAGGAAATCGGGCACGACCTACCTTCGCTCTATAAGGAGACCGGAGAAGGGGGATTGGCGAAAGGATACACGTTTTCATTCTTCATTCTTCATTCTTTATTCTTTATTCTTTATTCTTTATTCTTTATTCTTTATTCTAATTTATATACTTTTTTGTGAATTTCACCGTTATAACAGCGGTATTACGTAATCAACCCAATTAGAAAATGATAGACTATATCAAAGGAGAGGTGACGGAACTTACACCAACCAATGTAACGTTAGAATGTAACGGCATCGGCTACCAGTTGAATATCTCGCTGAACACTTACGGTGCCATCAGCCAAGAGACCACGACAAAACTCTACGTATATGAGTCGATTCGTGAAGATGCCCATGTGCTGTTCGGCTTCAGGGACAAGCACGAACGGGAACTGTTCTTGCACCTTATCTCGGTGTCAGGGGTAGGCCCCAGCACGGCAAGGATCATCCTTTCGTCCCTCAATTCGAGGGAACTCGAAAATGTGATCGCCACTGAGAATGCCGCCGTGCTTCAATCGGTAAAAGGGATCGGCACCAAGACGGCACAACGGATTATTGTGGATTTGAAGGACAAAATCAAAATGACCGATGAGAGCGGCACTATTCAACTGCCGACGAAAAGCGACCTTTCAGAGACTGGCCACGCTGCCGTATCGGCCCTGGTGATGCTCGGCTTTGTGCAGACCGCCTCGCAGAAGATGGTATCAAAAATATTGAAGGAATCGCCCACATCGACAGTAGAGGCTGTAATCAAAGAGGCATTAAAAAGATTATAACGTTACAGGTAGAATGTGTGCAACTAAAGTCGAAACCTTCAAATATTTTACGGGGATCCATCGCTCGCGATGAGCATAAAAAATTGTTGGAGTTTACACAGATTGATTACGTAATACAGGGTTAAATTGTTGAATCCTGTAAAGTTGTTATTTCTCTGAGAGAAACGAGTCACATATTTTTTCCTATCCATACGGCAATCCTGCAATTTTTTTCAAGAAAGCCATGTGGATTTCCTGTGTTCATTATTTTGTACGCATACTATTTTTTATCTCCTTTTTTCTCAATCGCCCTATTATCCAGTCCCACTCAATCTCATTTAATCCCACTCGATCCCACTCAATCTCATTCAATCCCCCCAAGTCTCCCAACAGTACGGACAGAGGTACGCTACGACCATCAAACCAACCTCTATATCATTGAACGGATGATCGGCGACACGGTGATCGACACACCTATTGTGATGACACCCAAAGAATATATGGAATACCGTCTGAAACAGATGCAAAACAACCGTTTCAGGGAACTCAACGCTTCAGACAACAGAAAGCCGCCACCTATCCGCCCCACCCCCCTTTCCCGTCAACGGACCGGGAACAATCAGGGAACCACCATTTTTGGTCCGGGGGGAGTACGGCTGACCACACAAGGCTCTTTGGAGATTTCTGCCGGATTGAAAAGGGATGTGACCGACAACCCTACCCTGCCGCAGCGGGCACGGGTACGTAACCGGTTCGATTTCGACCAGCAGATACAGCTTAACATGAATGCGAAAGTAGGCGATAAGATCGACTTCAATATCAACTACGACAGCGATGCCACTTTCGATATGGATGCCCGGCAGATAAAACTGGCCTACCGGGGTGATGAGGATGAGATCATCCGGCATATCGAGGCGGGGAATGTGAGTATGACCACCACCAATTCGTTGATCAACGGTGGCACGGCGCTGTTCGGCATAAAAGCGGACCTGCAATTCGGCAAACTGCATATCAACACCCTCTTCTCCCAGCAACAATCGGAAACACAGACAGTAAACAGCCGCGGAGGGGTACAAACCACGCCATTCGAGTTCAATGCCGACCAATATGATGAGAATCGCCATTTTTTCTTAGGGTATTATTTCCGCGATTCGTATGACCAAGCGTTGAGCAAATTGCCCTATATCCAATCGCCGGTCTCCATCACCCGGATAGAGGTGTGGGTTACCAATAAACAGGGCAATTACGATCAGGTAAGGAACGTAGTGGCATTTGCCGACCTAAGCGAACACAACACCATACACAACCCCTTCTGGACGCCACAGGGAAGTGAAATTTACCCGCATAACCGGGCCAACACCCTATACGAGCAGCTTGTCACCACCTATGCCGGCGCAAGGGATATCACCGCCACCGATAATGTTTTACCGAACAATATTATGCGCGGTATAGATTATGAGAAACTTGAAAACGCACGCCTGCTAAACCCGTCGGAGTACACCTATCAACCGCAATTGGGATATATCTCGCTTCAAATGCCGTTGCAGGCGGATGAAGTGCTGGCGGTCGCTTTTGAATACACCCGTAACGGGCAAACATACCAGGTAGGGGAGTTTTCCGACGATATGGGAAGGAGAAGCGCGGAAAGCGGAACAGGAGATGGTGGAATGGGAAATGATGGAACGAATGGAAACGGAAGAAACGGAAACGGAGGAGCGCTCTTTGTAAAACTGCTGAAGCCGGTGTCACTCTCTCCCCGGGCATACACCTGGCACCTGATGATGAAAAACATCTATTCCGTGGGTTACAGTGCCTACGATTTGCAGAAAGAGCATTTCAAACTACATATCACTTACCAGAGCGATACCACCGGCATCTACCTGAATTACCTTCCCAACAGTGGTATCGAGGAAAAATTGCTGTTACAGGTGATGAACCTCGACAGGCTCAATTCACGCAATGATCCTTATCCCGACGGGATCTTCGACTTTCTGGACGGTTATACCATCGACAGCCAAAACGGGCGTATCATCTTCCCCGTTGTGGAACCATTCGGCTCACACCTGCGGGAAAGGATCGGTAATGATGCCGTAGCAGACCGGTTCGTCTACCAGGAACTGTATGACTCTACACTCACTACCGCCCAACAGGTGCCGGAAAAGAATAAGTTCCGTATGAACGGTGAGTACAGGGGTTCATCGGGCGCCGAGATCAACCTCAATGCGATGAATGTTCCCCGCGGATCGGTACGGGTGACCGCCGGCGGCATCGACCTTACCGAAGGGGTGGACTACACTGTGGATTATCTCTCCGGCATAGTCCGCATCATCAACCGGTCGATTATCAATTCCGGCACCTCTGTGAGCGTTACACTCGAAAACCGGATGGCATCGCAAATGCAACGTAAAACACTGATGGGGGTAAACCTGCTTTACAACTTCTCGAAAGATTTCTCTGTCGGCGCCACCCTGATGCACTATTACGAGAAGCCGCTCATCATGAAAACCGCTTTTGGTGATGAGTCGTCCAAGAACACACTGTGGGGGCTTAACATGGACTATAAGAAAGAGTCCATCGCCTTGACCAACCTCCTCAATCTGCTGCCGTTCGTGGAAGCGACCGCTCCCTCTCAATTCTCGGCCAGGATGGAATTCGCCCATCTCATCGCAGGGCATTATAAAAACAGATATACCGGCAGCTACTCCTATCTCGACGATTTCGAATCCTCCGCCTCGGGAATTGACCTCCGTAACCCTTATGCCTGGTCGCTTGCCGCCACACCCCATAACAATACCTCCACAGGGCTGTTCCCCGAAGCAGTTCTCTCCAATAACATAGAATATGGCAAGAACCGTGCACAGCTGGCATGGTTTTATATCGATGGCATGTTCACCTTCCGAAACTCGGGGCTTACCCCCACCCATATAAAGAATGATACCGAACAACTCTCCGACCATCGTGTGCGGGAGGTCTATGAACGGGAGATCTTTCCCGGCAGGGATGCCCATTTCAGTCAACCGGCCACCATACCGGTACTCAACCTCTCCTATTATCCCGACGAACGGGGCCCCTATAACCTCGATACCAACGTCGACAGTGAAGGCAGATTACTCAATCCCCGGAATCGCTGGGGCGGTATCACCCGCCGGATGGACGTCCCCGATTTCGAAACGGCCAATATCGAATATATTGAGTTCTGGCTGATGGATCCCTTTGTGGACGATACATTGGGTATTTCACAAGGAGGCGACCTCTATTTCAACTTGGGAGAGATATCTGAAGATATACTGAAAGATGGCAAGAAATTTTTTGAAAATGGGTTGCCGGTCGACGGGGACAGCACCGCCGTAGGTTACTCCGTATGGGGAAAATACCCCAAACGCCAATCCACCGTCTATGCCTTCGACAACTCCCGTGGCGACGAATCGCGCCGGTTACAGGATGTGGGATTGAACGGGTTGAGCAGCGAGGAGGAGAAGTCTTATCCCGCTTACAGGGATTATCTGGAGGAGCTACGCACCCGCTTGTCGGATGAGGCGCTTTCACAAATGCAGGAAGACAATCACTCGCCGTTCAATGACCCGTCGGGCGACAATTTTCGCCATTACCGGGGAGCGGAGCAGGACAGGCAACAATTAACTATTCTCGAGCGGTATAAATATTTCAACGGTACGGAGGGCAATTCGCTCTCGCCGGAGGATGGGAACCCCTACTCCACTGCCTCGCGGGCTACTCCCGATATCGAGGATATCGACATCGACAACACACTTAATGAAAATGAGTCCTATTACCAGTACAAGGTATCCCTCCGTCCCGAAGCGATGGAGGGGGGCGCCAATTTCATCGTGGACAAACGGGAAACGAGCGTGCGCTTACGAAACGGCAACGACGGGAAAGTCACCTGGTATCAGTTTAAAGTCCCTATCCGGGAATACCAGGTAAAAACGGGTACGATAGAGGGGTTCAACAATATCCGTTTCATGCGGATGTTCCTTACCGGCTTCGAAGAGCCGCAGTTCCTGCGCTTTGCCACTTTGGAGCTGAAACGGAGCGAATGGCGCAACTACCGGAATGACCTCGTCTCCGGCGGAGCGGTCACCGGATCGGGCAACCTGGGCATCTCCACGGTCAATATCGAGGAGAACGGCCGCCGCACACCGGTCAACTATATCCTCCCACCGGGCGTCACCCGTATCCTCGATCCGGGGCAACCCCAACTGCGACAAGAAAATGAACAGTCGCTCTCACTGAAAATAACCGATCTCGATCCCGATGACAGCCGGGCGGTCTATAAAGGAAGCATGTACGACCTGCGCCGGTATAAGCGCTTGCAGATGTTTGTCCATGCGGAACGGTTGTCCGAAGACCCGGGAACGCTGCAGGATGGTGAGCTCTCCATCTTCCTTCGATTGGGATCGGACTACCGGAACAACTACTACGAATATGAGATACCGCTGCGGCTTACCCCCGAAGGGCAGTACAGTTCCAACAACCTTTCAGATCAAGAGAAAGTATGGCCGGGAGAGAATATGTTCGACTTCCCGCTTGCACTGCTGACCGACCTGAAATTAGCCCGCAATGCGGATAAAGAGCAGGATGACGGAATATCCTTCTTCACTCCCTACACACAACCCGATCCCGAGAAGCAGCATAACAGGATCACTATCACCGGTAATCCCTCACTGGCCGAAGTAAAGGTGTTGATGATCGGTATCAGGAATAAGGCCGACAGCCGTCGCTCCGCGGAAATATGGGTGAACGAACTGCGTCTGAGTGAATTCGACGAGAAGGGAGGCTGGGCGGCACAGGGAAATGCACAACTGGCGTTGTCCGATATAGGAACAGTGAGCCTCTCCGGCCGGAAAGAGAGTGCCGGCTTCGGAGCACTCAACCAAAGCTTGTTGGAACGCCGAGACGACGATTACAGATCATTGCAACTATCATTGCAGATGGAGATGGGACGTTTCTTCCCAAAGCAGATCAAACTATCGGCACCGCTCTATTTCTCCTACTCCAATCAACTGACGGCACCGCTCTACGACCCGTTCAACCAGGATCTCCTGCTCTCGGAATCCCTTCAACACTCCGGGAATCAGCTCCTGCGTGATTCCATACAGCGGATCGCAACTACTGCCATGAAGGAGATAAACCTGAGCCTCAGCAATCTGAAGATGGATATCAGGAGTAAACAGCCGATGCCCTATGACCCGGCCAATTTCAGCTTTACTTACGCACGTAACGAGAACCAACGGCAAAGCCCCGATACCGAATATGCCACCTTGAAGGATTTCAGGTTACAGGCCAATTACGATTACACACCGCAAGCAAGGAGCTGGGAACCGTTCAAAAATAGTGATCCCGCTTCCGGTTGGAAAAAACCGCTCCGGGCAATAAATTTCAACTACCTGCCCAATAACATCCGACTCAGCTCCGACCTTGTACACCACTACGAAGAGGTGCAACTGCGTGACTTGAATAACTATCCGGGAAACGTTTCGCAAACGGGAGGTATTTCACAGACAGGGGGAACTTTACAAGCGGGAAATATCTCACAAGCGGAGCGGAAATACCTGTCGTTCAGCCGCAATTTCTTCTGGAACCGGGATATCTCTTTCAGCTGGGACCTGACACGCAGCCTTAGAACCACTTTCCGTTCGGGCACCATCGCTGAGATTGAAGAACCCTACCTGCAGGTAAATAAAGAGTTGAACAGAAGCGACTACACAATATGGAAAGACTCGGTGACACAAAGCATCCGGGAGCTGGGGAAACCGTTGAACTATGCACAGACAGCCGATGTGACCTATACCCTCCCGTTCACCTATATTCCCGCTCTCGACTGGATTGGTTCGAGTGCTGCCTACCACTCCCGTTATCGCTGGGAACGGGGTGCCATGATAGCGGACGAAAAGATCGGCCATTTTTTGCAGAATGAACTCTCGTTCACGCTCAACCACCGTTTCAACCTGGTATCGCTCTACAACAAAATCCCCTTTCTGCGGGAGACCAACCACCGTTTTGCAGGTGAATGGCATGAAGGCCGGCCTGAGTCGCCCAGGGCATGGAACAGCGCCGGAGAGGATATTATCCGGTATGCCGCACAGACACTGATGATGCTCCGGAGTGTCAGTATCAATTGGGGATACCGGACACGTAACGATATTCCCGGTTTTGAAGAAATGATCGGCGACTTTTTCGGGCAGCGCCAAACACCGCTCGGCCTGTCTCCCGGCTGGGGGTTTGCTTTCGGCTTTGAGGGTGGTGAGCGGTTCGTCGAGAAACTGAAAGCAGACAATTTATTGGTATTGGATGAGAATAATATCACCCCCGCCATCTATAACAAAACGAGGAATCTGCGGCTTGACGCCTCTTTAGAGCCGCTCCCGGGATTAAAAATAGAGCTGAACGCGTTGTACGAGAAGAATCACCGGACGGAAATTCAATATATGTTTGACGATATGCCCCAAAAAAAGGGAGGGAGTTTCGCCATGACCATACAAAGCCTCTCTTCAGCATTTGAAAACTCCACGGCAGACAATAACTATCGTTCTCGGGCTTTCGGCAGATTTCTTGAAAATCGGCATATCATCGCAGAACGCACAAGAGAACAATACTCCGGTACAAACTATCCTGCCGGAGGATTCCTTGCCGGAAGCGGGTATGAGGGGGAGCCCTTTGACAGTAGCACAGGCGATGTGAGACTCAGCTCTGCCGATGTGCTTATTCCCGCATTTCTGGCCGCCTATACAGGCAAAGACCCGACATCGGCAGGGCTTACCCCTTTTCCGGATATCTCCTCACTGCTACCCAACTGGCTGATCTCTTACGACCTGATGAGACTACTGCCCCAACTAAGGGAGCAGATGCAGTCGCTCACCCTTACCCATCAATACCTCTCGCAATACAGGATCGGATCATTCGACTCTTTTATGAGCTGGGTACCTTTAAGCGACGGGAGCGATTTGGGGTATCTCCGTGATGCAGTATCAGGCTCTCCCATCCCCTCCAGCCCTTACAATATATCTTCGGCAAGCATCCAGGAGAGTTTCAACCCGCTGATCGAGGCGCGGGGAGTATGGGACAACAACCTGAGCCTCCATTTCAGGATCAACAAGAGCAGGGCACTCAACCTCAACATCGCCTCCCTGCAGATCGTGGAAACGAGTGATCACGATTTTGTGACCGGACTGGGATACCGTATCCAGCACTTCAACCGCCTCATCGGCGTCGGATCCAATTCCATACAAAGAGAACGTCGCCGCCCTTCATCGAATATTTTGACCGGTGAGATCCAAACAGGAAAAACCTCCACATTCAATAACGACCTCAATATCCGCCTCGATATTTCACAAAAAATCACCCACGCCCTGATCAGAAGGATTGATGAAGAATTTACACAAGCTACAAGCGGTATAAGAACCACCACCATTAGCTTTTCAGCAGATTATGCCTTAAGCAGATTGGTCACCCTGCGTGCCTTCTTCGACAGGATGGTACACCGGCCGCTCGTTTCATCAGGTTCCTATCCCTCCTCAGCTACAAGTGCAGGGTTAAGTGTTCGATTTAATATGGATCAGTGATCGGGGAGCTAAACGTGGAGAACAGACCAGAAGATTCAATCTCCCATCAATCTAAAACCGATTAAACAAATCCTAAAAAGAAAATCTGATTTGAGATATTCTATTAATTTATGTTGTAAAACAGGCCTTCTTACGTTTTTTTTTAATTTTAAGGACAAGTGTTAAACAAAAAAGAGGTTTATTTGTTAAATTAATAATGAAACGAGACGGTCTTTGAAATAAGATTATCACTAAAACGGAGGTAAGTAAAAGAAGTGTATGAAAAAATCAACTATCTGGCTGCTTGCTATTGTGATGTTCACGGCGTTTTTTGTATTACTGTTCCTGCAGGTGAGATATATGCGTACCAGTTTGGATATTCGCACCCAACAGTTTGACGAGCAGGTAAACAGGAGTTTATATAACGTGATGAGAGAGTTGGAAAAGGCTCAGACCCTGAAATATCTGGAACAGGATATGATCGAGTCGGAGAACAGATACTCACAATACAACAGACCACAGATCACACAAAGTATCACAAGTGAAAGCAGCAGTGCAACTATTACTCGTCCCGATGGAAGTGAAGCAAGAATTGAGCTGAACAGAACTGAACAGTCACTACGTCCGAAACAGCAGCGAGAGAGCGTATTCTTATCCCCTAACCCGGGATCCAGTACTATCTCACGCACACAGCATGATATGCAAGAGTCGTTGAAGAAACGCTATCTGCACGAGCGCTCGTTATTAGACGAAGTCATTTTTAAAATAATGGGGCGTGCGAGTGACGAGCCAATTGAAAAAAGGGTAGATTTCAACGAAGTAGAGCGGAATATCCGGTATCAGCTGGCATACAATGGCTTGAATGTACCGTTCAGTTTTCAGATTGTGGATTTCAATAATAAAGTGGTCTATTCTTCCCCAGGATTTTCCACCAAACAGAAAGACGCCATCTACACACAAATTCTGTTTCCCAATGATCCATCGGCAAAGTTAAACAAGATGAGGGTCTATTTTCCTACAAGAAGGAATTATGTGTATGGCGAACTTTCTTTCTTTATTCCGTCGCTTATATTCACAGTTATCCTGTTGATAACGTTTATATTCACGGTGGTATCACTTTTCAGACAAAAGCGTTTGTCTGAAATGAAGAATGATTTTATCAATAATATGACACATGAGTTGAAAACTCCAGTCTCCACCATCTCGCTGGCATCCCAGATGCTCAAGGATGAGTCAATTTTAAAATCACCCGAAGTATTCAAACATGTCACCGGAGTGATTCATGACGAGACCAAAAGGCTCAGTTTTCAGGTAGAGAAAGTACTGCAAATGTCGCTTTTCGACAAGCAGAAGGCTACCCTTAAAATGAAAGAGATAGATGCAAACGACTTGGTAGTGAGTGTAGCCAATACTCACGTGTTGAAAGTGGAAAAACTGGAAGGGACACTCGACATCGATCTTCAGGCAGAGGAATCCACCATAAGAGTGGATGAGATGCATTTCACCAACGTGATTTTCAATATTCTCGACAATGCGCTGAAGTATAAAAGGAAGGATGTTCCTCCGGAATTAATGATCCGGACACGGAATGAAGGGAATAAGATCATTATTAGTATTGAGGACAATGGCATAGGGATGAGAAAGGAGGAATCGAAAAAAGTATTTGACCGGTTTTATCGTGTGCCCACCGGCAACCGTCACGATGTGAAAGGATTTGGTTTGGGACTGGCCTACGTTAAAAAAATCGTGACTGATATGAACGGTACTATTCGTGCCGATAGTGAATTAGGAAAAGGAACAAAATTTATAATAAGTTTACCCGTAATAACACAAAAATAATATGGAAGAGAAGTTAAAAATTTTTTTATGCGAAGATGATGAGAATCTTGGCATGTTGCTCAGGGAATATCTCCAGGCAAAAGGGTTTGACACCGATCTGTTTCCCGATGGGGAAGCTGGTTTCAAAGGATTTGTAAAGACCAAGTATGATCTTTGCATTGTAGATGTGATGATGCCTAAAAAAGACGGAATTACACTTGTAAAAGAAATAAGAACCATCAATACGGAAATACCCGTGATCTTCCTGACCGCGAAAAATATGAAGGAAGATGTGTTGGAAGGATTCAAGGCAGGTGCCGACGATTACATCACCAAACCGTTCAGCATGGAAGAACTGGTGCTTCGCATCGAAGCGATCATCCGTCGTGTGAAAGGCAAGAAGAGCAAAGAACAACAGGTTTACAGTTTTGGAACAATGTCATTCGACACGCAGAAGCAAATTCTCACTATTGCTGACGCTCAGACAAAACTGACCACCAAAGAGTCTGAATTGCTTTCTCTCCTCTGTGCACACGCCAATGATATCCTCGAAAGAAATCATGCGTTGAAACAGATATGGGAGGAGGACACCTATTTTAACGCACGCAGTATGGATGTCTATATCACCAAGTTGCGTAAATTACTGAAACCAGAGCCCAATATTGAAATTATCAATATCCACGGTAAAGGTTATAAGTTGATTGTTCCTACCGACGAAAATGAAAATAGTGAACAATAGCCGCGAGATTTCAAGTCTTATAAAGCCGCTCCCCATGGGGGCGGCTTTTTTATAGATAATTTTTCCCTTCACAAATTCGTCACCTAAAAATTAAAACAATCATTTTGCCAACTATATTTTTTTAGGTAGTTTTGCAAACAATATAGTCACTGATATTTCGCACTTCTCTTATATTTCTTTGTCAGACATGTAAGGGAAGTGCGAAATATTGGTCATTATAATAGGGCTCCAATAATACAAAAAGAAGATATATGTTTAAGAACAAGACCATTGTCTATACGTCGGGCACGTTTGACATGTTTCATTACAACCACCTGCGGATGATTAACTACGCACGTAGTCTCGCTGACGTACTTATTGTGGGTGTCAGCACCGACGAGTTGGTAATGAGCTATAAAGACAAACCGATTATTCCTTTTCAAGAACGATTACAAATTATCGAAGCGTTGAAAACACCCGATATTGTAATCCCTCAGCATACTCTTGACCATGCCGAAATTGTGAAAAAACTGAATATCGATGCATTTGTAGTGGGAGACGACTGGTGGGGAAAATACGATTATCTGAAAGATTTAGGCATTGAGGTCTTCTATTTTCCGTACGGGGCGGGTGTTTCTTCTACGAATATCAAGAAATCTATCCACGACACGTATGAAGAAAAGCTGAAATCACAACAACAAACCAAGCCCAAAACCATTAAACAAACGGAAATATTGATAAATGAATAAATACGCACTGATAACCGGAGGGACGAAAGGTATAGGGCGGGCGGTAGCCGAAGCACTTGCCAAAGGAGGGTATTCGCTCATTCTTACCTATGTTAGCGATGAAACAGAGGCGTTGGTTGCGCAACATGCGCTGACCGGGAAATATCCCATTGCGGTGCACTTGCTGCAGGCTGACATTTCGTCATCCTCCTCCATCAAAAAAATCCATACTTTTTTGTTCGAAAATAAGATCCGGCTCTTTTCTTTGATTTTTAATGCGGGAATTACATCGCGCACCCCCTTTGAGCAAATAACCGAAGAGGAGTGGCAAAAAGTGTTCTACGCCAACGTCCATTTCCCTGTCTTTCTTCTCCAACAGCTTCTGCCAACGATGGAAAAGGGGGGCAACGTTCTTTTTACCGGCTCTCTGATGGGTGTTTATCCTCATTCCGTCTCCCTCTCTTATGGTGTTACCAAATCGGCAGTCCACGCTTTGGTGCGAAATTTGGTCAAGTTCTTATCGCCCTACAAAATTCGTGTAAACGGAATAGCTCCCGGATTTGTAGATACAGACTGGCAGAAAACCAAACCGGAGGAAATCAGACGCAAGATAGAAAGCAAAATTGCCTTGGGACGATTTTGTGCGCCGGACGAACTCGCGGAAATTTATGCACTAATTACAGACAACAGCTACCTGAATGGCGAAATCATCACGGTGAGCGGAGGCTATTCCTTTGAATAACTATGGCTAAAGAAAACAATTATTTAGCATCACTGAAAGCACTGGAAACCGAGAATTTTCTCGACCGTATTTTCTACCGCCCGTTGGGATACCGGATAGCCAAAGCGATACAACACACCGGCATCACACCAAACGCAGTGACTATCCTTTCCATCTTTGTCGGAGCAGCGGCGGGAGTTTTCTGGTTTTTCCCCTACAATATCGCCTATGCGATAGCGGGTATCCTATTCCTTGTCTCTGCCAATATTTTGGACTGTGTGGATGGACAGTTGGCAAGGCTCACAGGAATAAAATCGCAAGTCGGACGTATTCTCGACGGGCTGGCCGGTGATATATGGTTCCTCCTCATTTACATTGCCTTCGCCTATCGGCTCAATCTGCAATTTATCACACCGTGGGATCCATGGATCTATCTGCTGATTGTGATTGCATCGGCTTACTCGCATCTGACGCAAGCCGCATTGACCGATTACTACAAAACACTACACCTCTTTTTTATCAGCAAGGAAAAAGGCAAAGAATTTGAAAATTCTAAAAAAATAGAGGAACGCTATAAACAGATGACTCTCGGCGTGAACAAAGTAATTACGTGGGGATACAGCATCTACACCAAGATGCAGGAGTGGCAGACGCCTCAACTCCAAGCGATGCTCAAACGGCTCTCGGAGAAATACGGCAACGATATTCCTGACGAGATACGTGCCAATCTACGGACGAAAAGCAAACAGATAATGCCCATCCTCGACCTGAATACCTTCAACGGTCGTTCCGCGGTACTACTTATTGCCGTCTTGTTCAATATTCTTTGGATCTATTTTATCTGGGAAATCGTGGTGCTGAATATTATTAAAATCATCGTCAGAAGACGCCACGAATATATTTGCTCGCAAGTAGAACAAAAAAACTAAAACATACAACATGACACATTCAATGACGGGATATGGCAAAGCCGTGGCAGAGCTCCCGAACAAGAAAATAACAATTGAGATAAAATCATTAAATAGCAAACAATTCGACTTGTTTACACGTCTCCCTTCCACTTATCGCGAGAAGGAGATCGCTTTACGAAATTCACTTGCCCGTCGCATGGTGCGTGGAAAAGTGGATCTTTCCATGAATGTGGAAGTGATTGCCAAAGAGGTGACATCGAAGATCGACCATAATATATTAAGCCAGTATCACCTTGAAATCAAAGGATTGGCTGCCGAACTGAACATTCCTCAACCGGAAGAATGGTTCACGCTATTGTTACGCCTTCCGGATGTAATGAAACAAGAACAGGAAGAACTGAGTGACGAAGAGTGGAATATCATCGAAAAGGCTGTCAACGGTGCAGTAGATGAAGCAATCGCTTTTCGCCGCCAGGAAGGAGAGATGCTCTCACAAGTTTTGACAACAAAAATCAGTAATATCCGTTCACTGCTGGAAGCCGTGGAACCTTTCGAAGAAGAGAGGGTGGAGAAAGTCAAGAGTCGTATCCGTGAAGGGTTGAGCAGTTTGGAAGGGATCGACTATGATAAAAACCGGTTTGAGCAGGAGATGATCTACTATATTGAGAAATTAGATCTGAATGAGGAAAAGAACCGTCTTGCCCACCATCTCGATTATTTCACCAGCACGTTGAAAGAGGAAGAGCCTCAGGGAAAGAAACTTGGATTTATAGCCCAAGAGATAGGACGTGAAATCAATACACTCGGATCAAAATCCAACCAGTCGGATATGCAACGGATCGTGGTGCAGATGAAAGATGAACTGGAGCAGATGAAAGAGCAAATTTTAAATGTACTATAATTATCGGCAAGGTTTTACTGCCGATAGCGATAAACAGAATGACAATGGCCAAACTGATCATTTTTTCGGCTCCTTCAGGTGCCGGAAAATCAACATTAATAAGATTCTTGCTGGAACAGGGACTGAACATCCGGTTCTCTATTTCGGCAACCAGCCGTAAACCACGTGGAGAAGAGAAAGACGGCGTTGAATACTATTTCCTTACACCGGAAGAATTCCGCAGACGTATTGCCAATAACGAATTCCTCGAGTACGAAGAGGTCTATAAAGATAAATTCTACGGCACATTGAAGAGTGAGGTAGAGCGTATTCTATCCGAAGAGATAAATGTGGTCTTTGATGTGGATTGTATTGGCGGATTAAATATTAAAAAGATATACGGCGATCGTGCCTTGACTGTTTTCGTGATGCCCCCATCGGTAGAGGTACTGCGCGAACGGCTCGAAAAACGGGGAACCGACACGCCTGCAGTAATCGAACACCGCCTTGCCAAAGCAGAATATGAAATGAGGTTTGCCCCTCAATTCGATGCAATCGTCTATAATGAAGACTATGATCGGGCGAAAGCGGAAATTTTAAAACTGATTACAAACTTTATTCAATAGTCAACTGAATTATGAAGGTACTACTATCTATATTCCTATTCTTCCTGACACTGGCTCTTTTCGGTCAGACTGTACAGAAAGAGACCTGTTTATATGCCGAAAAAGCAGGTGAAGAGTTGAAAATGGATATTTATAGAAGTGATGTTGTAACTCTGCAACCACAGCCATGCCTTATGTTTGTCTTTGGCGGTGGATTCAAGGAGGGGACCCGGGATGCGAAACTCTACCAGCCTTACTTCAATTATTTCGCTGAAAAGGGATTCACCGTTGTTTCCATCGACTATCGTCTGGGGATGAAAGACCAGAAGGCGCCGGCCATATTCAACAACAAACCAATACGGAATGCTATTACCATCGCGGTTGAAGATCTCTATTCTGCCACTAATTATTTGTTGGAGAATGCTGAAGCGCTATCTATCAACCCGTCACGTATCATCATCAGCGGATCGAGCGCAGGAGCTGTTACCGTATTACAAGCCGATTACGAAAGCAGGGATAACCGCCCCTCTGCCGATCTGTTGCCGGACAGTTTTCATTACGCGGGTGTAATTGCATTTGCCGGTGCTATTTTTAGTACGGAAGGAACTCCCTCATACACAAGACCTCCGGCTCCCACCCTCTTCTTCCACGGAAGTGCAGATAAACTTGTACCCTACAACAAGACTCGTTTTTTCAAACTGGGTATGTTTGGTTCAAAGCCATTGGCAAAAAAATTCAGGAGCGAACGATATCCTTATATGTTCTACAGTATGGAAGGTATAGGCCATGAGGTGTCGGAATATCCGATGGAGGAGTTCCTCCCGGAGATCGAACAGTTTATTAACGATTGGGTACTCAATGCCAAACAGTGGATGATTGATATCAATCTCAAAGATTTACTCCGGAAATCGGATACTTCCACCACGCCGGGAAACTATTATGATTAATTACCAATTACCAATTACTGATTACTGATTACTGATTACTGATTATTAGTTAGTTAAACGGCTGATTGCATGAAGAGGAAAATAAAAATTAAGATAGCCTTGACTTTCGGTTCTCTTAAGAAACAAAATATTTCAACGCAATTTTTGAACGGAGAAAAACGTTCTGGGATGCTTGACTCTTAGTCCTGAAATTAAAAATATATGCGCAAATATATCGAGAAGTACCTGCTTCCCATCGCAATGGTGCTGGGAATTGCATTTCACAGGCAATTAGCGGTATTTTCTCCCGCCATTCCTTACCTTCTTGCGATGATGCTCTTTATCACCTATTGCCGGGTGAGATGGAGTGATATCAGGCTCTCCAGGTTCCACTACATCCTCCTTGCTATCCAATATGTGGGGAGTGCGATCATCTATCTGGCCCTTCGTCCGTTCAACGAGACACTCGCCCAGGCAGCGATGATCTGCATGCTGACAGCCACAGCTACCTCAGCGCCCGTCGTTACCGGAATATTGGGGGGCAGCATTGCGGTGACGGCTGCCTACACCATAATCAGCAACCTATCAGTAGCTCTTATCGCCCCACTTTTTCTCTCTTTGGTAGGAAAAAGTGGCGATACGATTTCATTGGCAGCCTCCTTCTGGCATATTTTCCGTAGTGTCATCCCCATCCTTGTACTACCATTCCTGCTGGCATTGCTGCTAAGAGAAACAACACCCCGGATACACAAGAAGATACAATCAGCACAGATTGTCTCTTTCTATCTCTGGGCGGTTGCCCTTACCATCGTAATTGGTAATATCACTTACTACGTGCGTATGCAAGGCAATGACCATTATCGGATTGAAATTATCATCGGTGCCGTTTCATTGGTGATTTGTCTCCTGCAATTCTATTTCGGAAGAAAAATCGGCAGCCGTTTTGGTCAAACCGTAGCCGGAGGACAAAGCCTGGGACAAAAAAACACAGTACTTGCTATCTGGCTCACACAGACTTATCTGAACCCACTCGCCACACTTGGCCCGGGAATGTATGTCCTGTGGCAGAACCTGGTTAACTCGTGGCAGATATGGAGGGAAAAACGGAGAAATTGATTCCGACAAATCGGAACAACTTGTCCCGATCTTCGGGAGGTAGTGGTGATATGATAATTTGGTGATGTGTTGATGTGGAAAGGTGTCTGGATTGACAAAGGTATCCGGATAGTCAAGTTCCCAGATGGGAAGATGAATTAGTAATTGGTAATTGGTAATTAGTAATTTTAATTTACTATCTTTATCGCCTATATCAGCTGTGTAACTAACAAACAGTAAACTTGATTAATCATGCAAAAATTCATCGCTATCGTATTTCTGGCAGTATTGGTTTTTCCTTTTCAGATAAACGCGCAAGAGGAAGAAAAAGGAGGTGAATTCTCTATCGACATCAATCTCCGTCCCAGATTCGAATACCGTAACGGATATTCCTATCCCCGTTTAGAAACAGACAAACCATCGGCTTTTATCTCCAACCGCGCACGTATTGGCGTCAATTTCGATAATGGTTTTCTTTCCGCCAGGATAGCCGCGCAGGATATCTCTATCTGGGGACAGAAACGGCAGAATGATAACGACGGTGCACGCACTACCATGCACGAAGCATGGGCACAAATGCGGCATGACGGATTCTTTGCCAAAATAGGGCGCCAATCACTCAGCTATGACGACGGACGTATCCTCTCGGAATCGAGCTGGACACCCACCGGCATCTGGCATGATGCTGTGAAATTGGGTTACGAGAATCCGATGAACACGCTGCATCTGGCATTCGCCTACAACCAATCACGTGAGAAGACCAATGAGGGAACTTTCTACGAGCCTGTGGGACAACCCTATCAGAATATGCAAGTGGCATGGTACCAGTACCGCAACCCGGTAGGATTTACCGCTTCGGCCCTCTTTATCAATCTTGGCTTTGAAACAGGTGATCCTGCTACAGGAAGCCAGCCGGCAAACAGTCAGAAAGTGTACATGCAAACCATGGGCACCAATATCGGCTACAAAAATAATATATGGAACATCATGGGGACAGTCTATTACCAGACCGGCACTAACAGCAACGACGAAAAGGTGGATGCTTATATGCTGGCTTTAAGGGGACGCTATGCATTTAAACCACGACTTTCACTCTACGGAGGAACGGAGTTTCATCCCGGACAGGACCCGGACACTGAAAAAGTAACCCGGATGGATCTGTTGTACCGTTCCAACCACTCATTCATGGGTTCAATGGATTACTTCAAAGGGTATGATTTCTACGGAGTATGGGATAAATATATTGGCTTGAACTGGAATCCATGGAAAAAACTGGGATTAGACCTCAGGTATCATCACTTCTCTTCCGAACAACCCATTGATGTAAACGGCACAAATAAAAAGGCATTAGGGTCGGAAATAGACTTCACCTTCACCTATCCCATCCGTAAGCATATCATGCTGGAAGGAGGCTATTCCTTTATGCTTGCCACCGACGCCATGCCGGTCGCCAAAGGTCGTACCGGTAATCCCGACTCATGGCAGGACTGGGCTTATGTAAGCCTCACCATTAATCCTGCTATTTTTAAAGGTCGGTTTTGAGAAGAACGAACTGATTAGCGGAAATAC
>JBAYRG010000012.1:0-21712 GCA_041676805.1 Proteiniphilum sp. | reverse complement strand
GCCACCGGAGGTAGAGCCTTCACTACCGCAAAAGAGGATCATCGTCAGAAAAAGAAGCCAGTAGCCGGAACCCCACAGCTGAAAATCGGCTGTGGCAAAGCCGGTGGTGGTGACCGCCGCCACCACCTGGAACAATACTATCCTGAAAGCCTGTTCAACGTCACTCATTTGTCCTGTAATCAATAAAGCTGTAGTAATGCCCACGGTGAAAAGGAGGATAATCAGGAAATACCATTTGAATTCCTCATCCTTGAAGATAGTGGTTTTGAACCGTGTGACAAGTGCTGAGATAAGAAGAAAGTTGGTAGCGCCCAAAAACATCAGCAGGGTAATCACATATTCGGTATAGGGAGAATTGAAAAAGGCGATACTTGCCTGCTTGGTGGAAAAACCACCCGTAGAGATCGCTGTGAGCGCGTGACAAGCGGCATCGAAGGCGTCCATAGGACCCGCCCAGAGAAAAAAGAATCCCAGGATGGTCAAGCCAAGATAGGTGAGTGCCATCTGCTTGGTGATTTCGCTGATGCGGGGACGAAACTTGTCTTCTGCGATACCGGTAGCCTCCGCCTCGAAGAACTGGCTTGAGAGACCTCCAAAGATAGGCATAAACGAGAGTACGAATATGATGATCCCGATTCCTCCGATCCATTGGGTGAAGCTGCGCCAGAAATGGAGCGATTTGGGAAATGCTTCAATATTGACAAGCGTTGAACTGCCGGTAGTGGTGAAACCACACATGCTCTCAAAAAATGCATTGGTAAAGGAGGGAATGGCTCCACTGAACAGATAGGGGAGTGTTCCAAACAGAGCCATCATCAGCCAGGAGAAGGTGACAGTGAAGTAAACTTCGCGTTTGGTAATGTTACCGGTTGTCTGTCTGCGCCTCCTTCCGTGAAAGGAGAGTATCGCACCCGAAAAAAAACTGATGAGTGCGGAGAGATAGATACTCTTCACGGCTGTTTCGTTGTAATATTCACCTACGAATGCGGAAAAAAGCATGAAAACTGCCTCAATTATAAGGAGCAGTCCTACGGTATTGAATACGAACTGATAGTTGAACCTCTGCATATGTTATAGATTATCCGGAGAGAACATATTGCCTTATGGCTTGTATAATCTACTTCGGACAAATTTAATTAAACAGTTTCTCTATATTTTTTAGTGATTTGTTGAGGAAAAACACCACTACCTGGTCATAGGGTTCAATCAGTGTATCCCCATCCACCAGCATTGGCTCCCCATTTCTGATAAGCGCCCCGAAAGTAATATCGGGCGGCAGGTTCAGATTTCTGATCAATTTTTTGGTCACTTTGGAGTTGGGTTTGGCAATCACTTCACCCACATTAGCATCGGCAATGGTAAGGCTCTTTATATTGGAAGCATCGGCTTTCAGCAACAGTTCGTATATCTTGCTGGCGGCAATCAGTTTTTTATTGATCACCGTGCCGATATCGAACCGTTCCGCCATCGAGATATAGTCGATATTTTCCACTTCGGCGATCGTCTTTTTCACACCATATTGCTTTGCCATGATACATCCCAATATATTCGCCTCCGAGTTACCGGTAAGGGCAAGGAATGCATCGGTATCGGCGATACTCTCCCGTAGGAGAAACTCGGTATTCCTTCCATCTTCCACAAAAACGGTCACATTGGATGGGGCCATTTCCACCAACATCTGGGCACGTTCCCTGTCCCGCTCAATGATCTTAATAGTGGTGTTCTGTGGAAGTTGTTGAATAGTACGCATAGTGATGCGGCTTCCTCCCATGAACATGATCTTTTTGGCCTCGAACGGTCTCTTTCCGAACAGTTCGGGCAATGAGTCGATATGTTTCCTGAGTGTAGTGAAATAAAGGATGTCATCAGGGAGTATCTGGTCGCTTCCCCTGGGGATAAGGGTTTGTGAATTACGCTTGATCGCCACCATGTGGAATCGCTTGTTTGTTTGTGCAAGATCGGAGAGATAGGTATTTACGATAGGGGCATTTTCCCTCACTTTGGCTGCGGCAAGGATCACGGTGCCGTTGCATAATTCCCACCAGAAGCGGGCCCAGGGTGTTTTGAGCGACATGGCGATCTCCCGTGCCGCGATCAGTTCGGGATAGATCATGGAATGAATACCCAATTTCTCAAAGAATTCTTTATTTTTGGGCAACAGGTATTCGTAATTATCAATTCGTGCAAGCGTTCTCTTCGCTCCTAAATTGGAAGCAAGCATGCAAGAGGTGATATTTTTAGATTCTTCAGGAGTCACACCGATATATAGGTCGGTATTGGCCGCGCCTGCTTCGGTGAGATCTTTGAGTGATGTGCAATTCCCCACATAGGTGAGTATATCTGTATTGTCACCTATAATAGCAAGCCGCTCTTTATCGGCATCGATGAGTGTTATGTCGTGATTTTCCTGTCCCAGAAGTTTTGCCAGGTGGGTTCCGACTTCTCCCGCACCTGCTATTAAAATCTTCATTGCATCTTTTGCAGTTAATGATTCTCCTTATTAATGGTTATGTATCTGTACAACAGGGGGTATCCTGTTATGGGTGGACTGTAGATGTGCATGAATCCCTCTGGTTTCCTTATACATAGTAGTGATATGATCCAGGATTCCCTTTTCATCTATTCCGGTGATCTGTTGAAGCTCTTTCACTGATCCGTGGGTAACGAACTCATCGGGGATACCTATTCGAAGCAGATGAACATCGGTATAATCATTTTCCGCAAGGAATTCGAGGATGGCGCTTCCCAAACCTCCCTTAACGACTCCATCTTCCACGGTGATGATATATCTGAATTTCCGTGCCACTTTGTGCAGTAGTTCTTCATCGATGGGTTTGAGGAAGACCATATCGTAATGGGCTATGCTGATACCCGATTTTTCTGCCTCATCGATAGCTTTCGCAGCGCTATTGCCAATAGGACCAATAGAGAGGAGGGCCATATCTTTTCCTTCTCTTAATTTTCTACCCTTTCCGATGGGCAGGATCTCGGGTCTATTCTTCCATTCGGTTATTTCACCTTGTCCACGGGGATACCGGATTGCAAAAGGTCCATCATTCCCATAGACGCCTGTATGCATCAGGTTACGCAGTTCATGTTCATTATAGGGCGATGAGATGATCAGGTTGGGTATGGGACGGAGATAGGCCAGATCGAACACGCCATGATGGGTGGGGCCGTCGGGACCGACCAATCCGGCTCTGTCGAGACAGAAGATCACTTTCAGTTTTTGCAATGCCACATCGTGGATTACCTGGTCGTATGCCCGCTGCATAAACGATGAATATATGTTACAGAACGGTATCAATCCCTCTTTTGCCATACCGGCGGAGAAGGTAACGGCATGCGCCTCCGCAATACCGACGTCGAAAGTCCTGTGGGGAAACTTCTCTGCCATAAAACACATGGAGCATCCCGTAGGCATTGCCGGCGTTACTCCCACAATTTTCTCATTTTCCTCCGCCATTTCTACCAGGGTATGGCCGAAAATATCCTGGTAAAGCAAGGGCTGATCGGAGTTATCTTTCGCAATCCGCTCACCGGTATCTTTATTGAAAAGACCCGGTGAATGCCAGATGGTAGCCGATTTTTCAGCCGGTTTAAAACCTTTGCCTTTGACGGTCTTGATATGGAGCAACTTTGGACCCTGCATGTCTTTGATATTGTGCAATATACGAATCAATCCCCTCAGGTCATGTCCGTCTACCGGCCCAAAGTAGCGGATATTAAATCCTTCAAACAGGTTTTGTTCTTTGGTGATCAGGGATTTGACACTGTTATTGAATCGTAGCATCAGGTTCTTTCTATTTTCCGAAATCAAATTTCGTTTCTTGAATCCCTGGTAGATATCATTCCGTACTTTATTGTATTTTGAAGATGTGGTCAGTTTTACTAAATAATCCTGCATTCCCCCTACATTGTTGTCGATAGACATATCGTTGTCGTTGAGGATAATCAGCAGGTCATTGGGTTGCGAACAGGCGTTGTTGATCCCTTCGTAGGCCAATCCGCCCGTCATGGAGCCGTCGCCAATGATGGCTACGATATGACGGTCCATCTCTCCGCGAAGATTGGCTGCCACGGCCATACCCAGTGCTGCAGAGATAGAGGTGGATGCATGGCCGGCAACAAAAGTGTCGTATTCACTCTCTTTGGGGTTCGTGAATCCGGAAAGCCCTCCCAGTTTACGGTTGGTCGAAAATCGATCCCGACGGCCGGTCAGTATCTTATGACCATAAGCCTGATGTCCTACATCCCAGACAAGCCGGTCGTAAGGGGTATTATAGAGATAATGCAGTGCCACTGTCAGCTCCACAGTTCCCAGGCTGGATCCAAAATGACCCGGATTATTGGAAAGCTGTTCGATAATAAATTCCCTCAGTTCGTTACAGACAGTTTCCAGTTGATCTATGTTGAGTTTTTTTAGATCTTCAGGACTATTTATATGTTGTAGATAATTCATTGTTGCTTCATACCGATTTCTATCTAAATAACAGATATCAGTACAATATGGTTTGTTTTTAAATACCCAAATTATTCATTGTGCCATTGTTAAATTAGAAAATCAATAAATTAATAAATTGACACATTGACTTATTGGCGCATTGGCACTACTTGTCCCGGCTTATTGGGATTAATTAGCCATATCAGAGAAGAACTTGATACGTACCAGTCGTATTTCGGTTTCTGTATAATCGGACAACTCCTCCTGAGCTTTTTCCAAGTCATCTGTCTCGGTTTCTTTGAAATAGGAGTAGATATCTTGCAGTACATCCTGGTCCATCACCTCGTTAAGGAAATAGTCAATATTGATTTTGGTCCCTGAGTAGACAATTGCTTCTACTTCCGAGAGCATCTCGTTGAAATCAATACCTTTTGATTCCGCCAGATCGTCGAGCGCCACTTTCCTGTCGATGGCCTGTACGATGGAGACTTTGAGTTTTGATTTATTGGCGACCGTTTTTACACGGAGATCTTCAGGGCGGGTAATGTCGTTTTCCTCCACATGTTTCTTTATCAGATCGACGAATTCTTTGCCATAACGTTTCGCCTTTCCCGCACCTACTCCGGGAATATTCTGAAGTTCTTCCAGAGTAATGGGATAGGAGGTCGCCATGGCCTCGAGCGATGAGGGTTGAAAAATGACATACGGAGGAACATTCAGTTTTTTTGATAGTTTTTTCCTCAAATCCTTCATCATAGAGAAAAGTACGGGATCGGCCGCTCCACCGCTTCCACCGGCAGAGATCACATCCGAATCATCATTTTCGGGATCAGTCATACCGTCCTCATCTTCATCATCTTTCGTTATTTTAAAAGAGACAGGGCTTTTAAAGAAATCTTTCCCCTTTTTAGTGATTTTAAGAATACCGTAATTTTCGATATCTTTTTTCAGATAGTTATCAAGCAGTGCCTGGCGAATAACCGTTTCCCAGGTGCTTTCTTCCTCGTCAGCACCCGAACCGAATTCTTCCAGTTCGTTATGCCCGTATGTCTCTATATCGGATGATTCTTTTCCTATAAGGAAATTGATAAGATAATCGGCTTTTTGTTTTTCTTTGAGAGCAGTAATCGCTTCCAATACAGTAATAAGTAACTCTTTTGCTTCCACTTTTTTCTTTGGATTTAAACAGTTGTCACAATGTTCACAATTCGGTTCGTTATATTCTTCGCCAAAGTAGTGCAGCAACACTTTTCTCCGGCATACTGATGTTTCTGCATAAGCGGCTGTTTCCAGCAACAGTTGTTTTCCGATCTCCTGTTCAGAGACCGGTTTGCCCTGCATGAAACGCTCCAGTTTCTGCAGGTCCTTTTCTGAATAGAATGCGATGCATTTGCCCTCTCCACCGTCGCGTCCGGCACGTCCGGTCTCCTGGTAATAACCTTCGAGGCTTTTGGGAATGTCATAATGGATCACATAGCGTACATCGGGTTTATCGATCCCCATGCCGAAAGCGATGGTGGCTACGATTACATCCACCTTCTCCATGAGGAAAGCATCCTGGTTATTGCTGCGGGTGGCTGCATCCATTCCGGCGTGGTAGGGCAATGCCCTGATATCATTTGCTTGCAGGATCTCTGCAAAGTCGTCTACTTTTCTTCTACTCAGACAATAGACAATTCCAGACTTCCTCCCCTGAGAGAGAATGTACTTGATAATCTCCCTGTCTATCTGTTCGGTCTTGTTACGGATCTCATAATAGAGGTTGGGGCGATTGAAGGATGATTTAAATACTACCGCATCACTCATCCCAAGGTTCTTTTGGATGTCGTGCTGCACCTTTGGTGTGGCGGTAGCAGTTAAAGTGATGATAGGACGCAGACTGATCTCACTGATGATAGGCCTGATACGCCGGTATTCCGGCCGGAAATCGTGACCCCACTCAGAAATACAATGCGCCTCGTCCACAGCATAAAATGAGATAGGGATATTCCGGAGGAATTCCACATTCTCGGCTTTGGTGAGCGACTCGGGTGCCACGTATAGCATCTTGGTCTTGCCGGAGAGTACATCTCTTTTTACCTCTTCGATTTCCTGCTTGTTGAGTGAGGAGTTCAAAAAGTGTGCAATGCCATTCTCTTCACTGTAGTTACGCATGGCGTCCACCTGATTCTTCATCAGTGCGATAAGCGGTGAAATGACAATCGCCGTTCCCTCCATCAATAACGCAGGAAGTTGGTAGCAGAGGGATTTTCCACCACCGGTAGGCATCAATACAAAAGTGTCTTTTCCGGATAAGATACTTTTGATGATCACCTCCTGGTTACCCTTGAAAGTATCGAACCCGAAATATTTCTTTAACCCTTTGTATAATAGATCTTGTTTTCCCATTAAGCAAATCACTCTGTAATCAAATCGGCCTTTTCCGAAAGGCAAGCACAAATTTAGGAAAGTATTTTATATTTCCAAATAAGATTTATAGTAATAGAAAATGAATATCTGAGATAGTGCTATAAATCCGCGCAAATTCAATGCTAAATGGACGGGTGGACACATAAAAAAACGCAAGCCGAACATGCGTTTTTTTGAATTCCTGTATGTCGCGAATAGAAAATGATCAGGCTACCCTTAAATGGTGGAGATCTGAATTCTCCAGTTGGTGGGTAGCATATTCGCGGGTAACGTGCATTTTCTTCTTCTCAGTAGAAGAGGGAAGGGTGAACATCGCTTCAATCATAATCGCTTCCACGATGGAACGCAATCCGCGTGCCCCCAGTTTAAACTCAATTGCCTTGTCGACGATATATTCATAAGCTTCGTGGTCGAAAGAGAGTGCCACATTGTCCATTTCAAACAATTTCTGATATTGCTTGATAATTGAATTTTTGGGTTCTACCAATATACGCAGCAGCGCATCCCGGTCGAGTGGTTCCAGGTAGGTGAGGACAGGAAGTCGTCCGATGATCTCAGGAATTAGACCGAACGATTTCAGATCGAGCGGAGTGATATATTTCATCAGGTTATTCCGGTCGATCACTGAAGTTTGGTTGCTGGCAGCATAACCTACCACGCGTGTGTTGAGGCGCTGAGCAATTTTTTTCTCTATCCCGTCGAATGCTCCCCCGCAAATGAACAATATATTTTTTGTATTTACAGCAATCATCCTTTGTTCCGGATGTTTTCTGCCTCCCTGGGGTGGCACATTCACCACCGAACCCTCGAGCAGTTTTAGCAATCCCTGTTGTACTCCTTCACCACTTACATCGCGGGTTATGGAAGGATTGTCGCTCTTGCGGGCGATCTTGTCGATTTCGTCGATAAAAACGATCCCTCTTTCCGCGGCATTCACATTGTAGTCGGCGACCTGAAGCAGGCGGGTGAGAATACTTTCTATGTCCTCTCCCACGTAGCCAGCTTCAGTAAGCACCGTGGCATCCACGATAGTAAAGGGAACTTGTAGCATCTTTGCAATGGTTCTGGCCAGCAATGTTTTTCCTGTACCGGTTGCCCCTACCATAATGATGTTCGATTTTTCAATCTCCACATCATCTTTGCTGTTCTTCTGCAAGATACGCTTGTAGTGGTTATAGACCGATACCGACAGGAAACGCTTCGCATTTTCCTGTTTGATTACGTACTGATCTAAAAAATTCTTGATCTGGGCAGGTTTAGGGAGCGAAGGGAGGGAAAGCCCGACGTCTGACTTCTTGTTGCTTTGGAACGAGTCGTTCACAATTTCGTGTGCCTGTTCGGCACACATGTCGCAGATAAAGCCCGTCATACCTGAAATAAGCAGATTTACTTCCTGTTCACTTCTCCCACAAAAACTGCAATGATTGCCACTATTCGTCTTTTTTGCCATTATTTATTTTTTTTTGCCAAGACATCATCTACCATGCCGTACTCTTTGGCTTCGGTTGCTGTCATCCAGAAATCGCGGTCGGAATCCCTGGCCACATCTTCAGCGGGTTTACCCGAATGGGTGGATATGATGGCATAAAGCTCCTGTTTGATCTTTGCAATTTCACGGGCGGTAATTTCAATGTCGGAGGCTTGTCCCTGTACACCCCCCAACGGTTGATGGATCATTACCCGGGAGTGGTTGAGGGCGAACCGTTTTTTCTCTGTACCGGCTACCAGTAGTATGGCAGCCATGGAAGCGGCAATACCGGTACAGATGGTAGATATATCGCTTGAGATAAATTGCATGGTGTCATAGATACCCAATCCCGCATACACTGACCCGCCGGGTGAGTTGATGTAAATGGAGATATCCTTTCCCGGGTCAGATGAATCGAGATAGAGTAACTGGGCCTGGATCACATTGGCCGTATAATCATCAACGGCAGTGCCCAGAAAGATGATACGGTCCATCATCAATCGGGAAAAAACATCCATCTGTGCCACGTTGAGCTGGCGTTCCTCGATGATGGTAGGGGAGATGTATCCTCCCTGACTGGTGATATTCATGTAACTGTCTAATCTGGAGCCGTTCATGCCCAGATGTTTCACCGCATATTTTCTAAAATCGTTATGCATAAATTTTTGTTTGATGTTTATAATTCTACTTATCTGGCAATAGAGCAACTGCAAACAAAGTGCCAAATTTACACTCAAGTACCCCCGCAGACCATAGAATTATACAACAAATTTATAACGAATTATTGAATTACAAAATAAAATACTGATAAACAATCGACAAGTTGTGTATCGGGCAATTATTTCTTTGTTGAAGTTTTTCTTTTCTTTGCCGGTTCTTCTTCAGATACCGTTCCCTCTTCCGTGTCAGGAGTATCGTTAGAAACCGGTTGCTCCATGGCAGTATCTTCTGCAACGCTGTTGTCAGATACAAGTTCTTCTGTATCTTCTTCATCGTGAATATGCTCGTCCACACCTTCACCGTGTTGATGCATATGTCCGCTCATCAGTTCGCTGAAATCTTTCGAAGAGATCTCTTTTTCAATCACGGTCACATTCTCTTTCAGCCAGTCGATCAGTTTATTTTCAGTAGCCCTGTCGACCAGGTTACGGACCGTCTCTTCTTTTTCGAGCAGTGTTTTGGTATAATTTTGTAGTACATCGGCCGGCAGGTTGCTCATTCCATACTGGGCAAACTGCGCTTTTGCCACTTCTACGGCAAGCGCTTCGATATCTGTGAATTCGACTTTGATGTCATTTTCTTCTACAAGTTTTTGTCTTGCCACATGGAATTTAAGATCTTCCAGTATCTTCGGGAAATCTTCTTCAATCTCTTCGGCCGCACGTTTTTCATCGGCTTCGAGCAACCACCGTTTCAACAGCTCGTCGGGGAATGTTACTTCCTCCATCATCTTCACAATGAGATCCCGGGCTTCATGAATGAAAAGATGGTCAACATCCGGTTTGAATTGCTTCACCAGTTCTTCTTCTACTTTTATCCTGAACTCCTCTTCGGTGGTGGCTACTCCTTCGCCCAGCACCTTGTCGAAGAGCTCCTGGTTCATCTCCGCTTCTTTATACCGGGTTATTTCGTTGATATCGAAACGGAAGTCAGCATTTATATCCGCCACATTTTCTTTCGTGGTTTGCAGTAAAGAGGCGATTTCAGCTTCATTGTTGTCGTAAGCTTTCTTTGGGTTGAATATCACGCTGTCGCCTACTTTGGCGCCGATAAAGCTGTTTTTAGTCTCTTCCTCTTTTATGTAGGAAGGCATCAGGATAGCATTTTCGATTGGCTGGCCACCTTCTTTCTCCTTGTCGCCATCCATCTCTATCAGTGTGCCCTTGATCAGGTCGGTATCTTTGGCTTCCTCTTCCACAGAGAGATAATTGCCATAATTCTGCTTGTAGGCATCCATCTGCTGTTCAAATAATTCCGGTTCCAGTTGTATCTTATAAGAGGTTAGTTCAACACTTTTGTCGAGTTTCAGGTCAAATTCGGGAGTAAGCGCCACGTTGAAAGAGAATGTGAGTGTATCCTCTTTCTCCAGATCCAATTCTTCGTCCAGATCGTCAGCCGGCAATGGTTCTCCAAGTACTTTCAATTTGTTGTCGCGGATGAAATTCCCTAATTCTTCGGAGACAAGTTTATTGATTTCGTCTACCAGTACCGCTTTTCCATATAATTTCCGAATCAGGCTTTTGGGCACCTTTCCCTGCCGGAAGCCGGGGATATTGGCCTTTTGACGATATTGATTCAGTGATTTATCTACTTTCTCCTGATAATCTGCTTTTTCCAGTTCAATGACGATGGTTCCATTCACATCGTCTGTTTTGTTCAGTGTTGACTTCATTATAATATGTAAAAATGATTGTTTTTTTGTTGAAAATCAGTAAATTTCAACCGATTGAAACATTTTGAAAAATGAGATTGCAAAAATAGTGTTATTCTTTTAATCTGCAAAAAATATTTTATTGAAGCTATTGCAATTCCGTTCATAAATTATTGTGTTACCTTTGTATTTTTAATGAGAACGGTAATGAAACCTGTTTTTTCATCTTTCCCACCCGGTTATAAGATAGCCTGGCTTTTTTTGTGTCTGCTGGTCGGCGTAATAATGGCCGGTGTATTCACTGATCTGATCCTGATGATACCGGGAGTAGGTAATGGGGGTGAAGTGACTGCCATTTATGTGGGTTCGGTAATGCAATCGGTGTTGGGTGGCGCCTTGCCTGCCTACTTTATCGCCACAATGATCCATACGTCGCCGGCAGATTATCTGAAGATGACCGGTCATGATCGAATAGGAGAGAAAATGATATTTGCCGTTTTAGCTTTTATCTTGTCATACGCTTTGGCTTCATTCCTGTCCCAATGGAACAAAGGGATGGAACTTCCCGCATCAATGCATGAGGTGGAACGGCTATTACGTTCCATGGAAGATGCCGCGCTCGAAACTACCGGTTTGTTGCTGTCAGGGAAAACCGTCGGCATTCTCCTCCTGAACCTGATTATTGTGGCCGGCTTCGCGGCAGTGTCGGAGGAGATGTTTTTCCGTGGCGCTTTGCAGCAATTTATACAGGAAAAGTTCCCTGATGGACATGCTGCTGTTTGGATCACAGCCTTGGTATTCAGCTTAGTCCATTTTCAGTTTTATGGGTTTTTACCGAGGCTCCTATTGGGTGCCCTGCTTGGCTACCTGTTCCTTTATACCCGGAATCTCTGGGTTCCCATCCTGTTTCACTTTATTAATAATGCTTTTATAATTGTGGTGCATTATTTTTTTGGCGACAGTGAATGGATGCGGAGGATAGAAGAGATGCCGGTGAATGGCTGGTTCCTGTTGGCAGCCGGTGTCAGTGCGGTCTGTACTGTCCTGCTGTTTTGGGGATACCGGAAGAGGAAGTTGACAATTGACAATTGAAAATTAACAATGGATAGTTGAAAATTATGTTTCTCTAATTTACAACTCAGACCTCTTAGCTTTATAATTTCTTGACTTCAGATTTTTTATCTCTCATTTGGCTTACGCCGATTGTTAATTGACTACGTCGATTTTCAATGCTAATTTTTCAACAATATGATACAAATTCAAAATACGCTCCTATCGGACGAGATATTCGAAGAACAGTTCATTTGCGACCTCTCCAAATGCAAAGGAAAATGTTGTGTGGAAGGTGAATCGGGAGCTCCCATCACGAGAGAGGAGTTTCTGGCGATCGAAAGCATTCTGGCAGAAATATGGGACGATCTTTCTCCAAAAGCACAGGAGGTGATCAATAGACAGGGAATCGCCTATACCGATTATGACGGAGAACTGGTTACCTCCCTGGTGGATGGGAAAGAGTGTGTATTCACCTATTTTGATGCCGATGGGATCTGTAAATGTGCGATTGATACTGCTTACCGGGAAGGACGGATATCGGTTCCCAAACCGATATCTTGCCATCTTTATCCTATAAGGCTGACAGAGTACAGCGATTTCACTGCTGTTAATTATCACCGCTGGTCGGTATGTAAACCGGCAGTGAGACTTGGGAGAAAAGAGGGGGTTCCCCTCTACCGATTCCTGAGAGAGCCGTTGATAAGGAAGTTTGGGGAGGAATGGTATAATGAGGTGTGTGAAGCTGCCAACTTATTAAAGAGCGAAGAGTAGATTATTTTTATGCCATTTACTTTTTAAATTTAGAATCTTGTGCTATTTTTGCACACACATATGTAAAATGTGCAAAACGATATGGTTTCAGCAATTTCCAAGACGAAAAAAAATTTGATCGATGTAGCCCAACAGCTTTTTGCTAAAAAAGGTGTTGAGAATACAACGATGAATGATATTGCCGAAGCATCTCAACGTGGACGACGCACTCTCTATACCTATTTCAACAGCAAACAGGATATTTACAGGGCAGTCATTGAATCGGAACTCAATGTGTTGTACGCCAGTCTTGAAGAAGTGATTAAACGGGATATTCCCGCTGATGAAAAATTGATCTTGCTGGCTTTTACCCGTCTGAGTGCTATTAAAGAAGTTGTAACACGCAATGGTACTCTGCGTGCCAATTTTTTTAGGGATATCTGGCAAGTGGAAAATGTCCGTAAGGAGTTCGACAGGAAAGAGATAAGCTACCTTGAAGGAATCATTCAGGATGGTTGCAATAAAGGTCTCTTCACGATGAAGAATATAAAACAGACTGCGGTAATATTACATTATGCGTTCAAAGGGCTGGAAGTACCTTCCATCAGAGGTACATTGGGACTCGATTATAATAAAAAAGAAGACAGGGAAATCATCTCTGATATCCTTTTTAAGGGGTTGTATCCAAGAGCTGGACAAGTGATTAAGTGATTAGATGGAGGAGTTGAGAAGGTACTGTTAGTTCATAATTTATAATTCATAAATCATAATTAAAATAACATGAAGTTATTAGAAAGAAAAATAGCATTGGTGACGGGGGCTGCCCGGGGTATAGGGAAAGCGATTGCGTTGAAATTTGCCGCAGAAGGGGCCAATATCGCATTTACTGATTTGAACATAGACGAGGCGGGTAAAGCTACTGAACAAGAGATTGCCGCTTTGGGCGTGAAATGTAAAGGCTATGCCTCCAATGCTGCCAGTTTTGAAGAGACACACAAAGTGGTTGAACAGATTATGCAGGATTTTGGCCGTATCGACATCCTGATCAATAACGCCGGTATCACTAAGGATGGCTTGATGATGCGCATGAGCGAACAGCAATGGGACGCGGTAATCAATGTCAACTTGAAATCGGCATTTAACTTCATCCATGCGGTGACACCCATCATGATGCGCCAGAAATCGGGTAGCATTGTAAACATGAGTTCGGTGGTAGGTGTATCCGGAAACGCCGGACAAGCCAACTATTCCGCCTCTAAAGCAGGAATGATTGGACTGGCAAAATCAATGGCCAAAGAGTTGGGCTCACGCGGTATCCGTGTCAATGCCATTGCTCCGGGCTTTATCATTACCGAGATGACGGGACAACTGTCGGAAGAGGTGCGTAATGAATGGGCAAAACAAATCCCGTTGCGTAGAGGAGGTACACCCGAAGATGTGGCGAATAGCGCTCTTTTCTTGGCTTCCGATCTTTCTTCGTATGTGAGTGGACAGGTGATTAATGTCTGCGGAGGAATGAATACCTGATTCGATGACAGTTCTTTACGAAGATAACCATCTCATTATCATAAATAAAACGCCCGGTGAGATCGTGCAGGGCGATAAGACGGGCGATCAACCGTTGTCAGAGATAGTGAAAGCTTATCTGAAAGAGAAATATAATAAGCCCGGCAACGTTTTTTGTGGTGTGACACACCGGCTCGACCGTCCGACGAGTGGAGTAGTGGTATTTGCAAAGACCAGTAAAGCGTTGTCGCGGCTCAACGACATGTTTCGCAATGGAGAGGTAGATAAAACTTATTGGGCCATTGTGAAGGATCGTCCCCCAAAAGAGGAAGATCAGTTGACGCATTATCTGATTAAAAATGAAAAAAACAACAAGTCCAGTGCTTACACCAGTGAAAAACCACACACAAAGAAAGCGGTATTGCACTACCGATTAATTGCTGTTTCTCAGAATTATTATTTATTGGAGATCGATCTGGAGACCGGAAGACATCACCAGATACGGGTACAGTTAGCCAAAATAGGATCTCCTATCAAAGGTGATCTCAAATATGGTGCAACTCGATCCAATCCCGACGGAAGTATCAGTCTCCATGCCCGCACTATTTCGTTTATCCATCCTGTTTCCAAAGAAAAGATAGAGATCACAGCTCCTGTGCCGAATGATAATTTATGGAAAGCTTTCAAGATATAATATTATTTTCCGCATTGGATTTTTGGATTGGTAAAGATGTGAAAAATTTTTGAAAAAAGGTAGATCAGTGCCGAAATTAATCAAAGCATGTAAGAACTATATTGAAGCGTTTTTTGTTAAAGAACGTAAGCGGAAGGCAACTTTGCAATAAACTGACTCAAAAGACAGGTACATTTGAGTTTTGGAGAGGTGTGAAAAGCGAAGAGAGAACAGATATGAATTTATTTAACATTTTAAAAATTGACTAAAATGAAAAAAGTAATCTTTTTAGCTGTAATGGCTGTAATGGCGTTTTCGCCGATTTATGCACAACAATTCAGCGTCGGCTCTAATGCCGTAAACTTGGGAGTAGGTTTCGGAACTGCTTTGGGCGGAATGGGGACAGGCCGCCCTGCTATTAGCGCCTCATTCGAACGTGGAATATGGGAAGCAGGTCCTGGCGTTATCAGTCTGGGCGGCTATATAGGGAATACGGGATTTACCTATAGATCGGGTGGTGAGAAGTATACATGGAATTATACGATAGTTGGTGCACGTGGCGCCTACCATTTCACGGGTTTAACATCTGTTCCGCAATTTGACCCTTATGGTGGAGCGATGGTTGGATATAATGTTGTTTCCTATTCTGGTTCGGATGAATTTTCCAATGCCTATGGCAGTGCCTTGGAGTTCAGCCTTTTTGCCGGTGCCCGCTGGTTCTTCACCGAAAATATTGCAGTATTTGCAGAGGTGGGTTACGGTGTGTCTTATCTCAATGCTGGTATATCATTCAAATTTTAATTCCCTTCTAATTTTAATCAATGAACCATAGAAGTTTATTGAAAAGTGATTTTTTATTCAAATATTTGAGAAAAGAGCGTTCTTCCGGAACGCTCTTTTTTCTTGGCTGGTCATTTATGGATTGGGGGCGGGTGAGGAGATGAGGGATGAGACTATGAAAATTTGATTTATCTATAAAACGGTGAATGAATTTTAAGATAAAAATCTTACATTTGCATGTCAGTGTGTAATCCCGATTTCGGATGTAATAGAAAAAATGAAAATCAACAGATCAACAAATCAATAAAATGAGTATGTAATAAAGAAGAGGAGACTCTTGAATTACAAAGTCTTTGCTCTTTATTCTTTGCTCTTCAATCTAAAAAAATGAAACCTACTTTATTTGTATTGGCAGCGGGAATGGGAAGCCGCTATGGAGGATTGAAACAGTTAGATGGATTGGGTCCGAATGGCGAGACCATCATGGATTATTCTATTTACGATGCAGTGAATGCCGGCTTTGGAAAGCTGGTTTTTGTCATTCGCAAGTCGTTCGAAGCTGATTTCAGGGAGAAGATCGTCAGTAAATATGAGAAAATGATACCGGTGGATCTGGTATTTCAGGAACTGGATAAATTGCCGGAAGGTTTTACGCCCCATCCCGATCGGGTGAAGCCATGGGGTACCAACCATGCCGTGATGATGGGGAAAGAGGTGATCAATGAGCCGTTCGCGGTGATCAATGCCGACGATTTTTATGGACGGGAGAGTTATAAGGTGTTGGGCGATTATCTTTCTACTTTGGGAGAGAGTGAAAACAAATATTGTATGGTGGGCTACCGGGTGGGAAATACCCTTTCAGAAAGTGGCACTGTAGCCCGTGGTGTTTGTGAAACCGACGAAGAGCGTAATCTGACCGGTGTGGTGGAGCGTACCCAGGTAATGCGTGTGGACGGAAAAGTGAGCTATAAAGATGAAAACGACCAATGGGTAGCTATTGACGACAACACGCCTGTCTCCATGAATATGTGGGGTTTTACACCCGACTATTTCAAATACTCAGACGATTATTTCGTGCAATTCCTGAAAGAAAACGCTGAAAATCTCAAAGTAGAGTATTTTATACCGCTATTGGTCAATCACCTGATCGTGAAAGGCAATGCTACTGTAAAAGTGCTCGACACCCCTTCAGGATGGTTTGGCGTTACTTATGCCGAAGATCGTCCCGGTGTTGTGGCGAAACTGAAAAGCCTCGTCGATGAGGGAGCTTATCCCTCTCCATTGTGGTAAAATTATTGGGGTTTTATTTCACAGAATTGGCCTGCCATGTGGATTGACATCATTATCATTTTTGTACTGATCCTTTTTAATGGTTTTTTTGCCTTGTCGGAGATCGCTATTGTATCTACGAAGAAGAATGTATTGGAGGCAGAACGAAAGAAAGGTAAGTCGGGTGCACAACGGGCATTGAAGTTACGTTCCGATCCTGGTAATTTCCTGTCATCGGTACAGGTAGGAATCACCTTGATCGGAATCATCAACGGTGCTTACGGAGGGCAGGCTTTTACTGTTTATCTGGTGCCTTTCTTTCAGCAATTTCCAACTATTGCCCCTTTTGCGGAAGGTGTCTCCATGGTAATTGTGGTGTTTCTGATCACTTATGTTTCCATTGTGATCGGTGAGCTGGTCCCCAAAACCATCGCACTGAACAATCCCGAAAAAATGGCAATTGCCGTGGCACCCACCATCCATGTGGTGAGTATCATCTTTTATCCTTTTGTAAAACTGCTGTCGGTATCGACCCAATTTGTCAACCGGCTGATAGGTTTGAAACCAAAAGTGGAAGTGATATCGGAAATGGAGCTGAGGGCTATGCTGAAGACCGCATCCCATGAGGGAGTGATTGATGCCGAAGAAAATATAATCCACGAGCAGGTCTTTTATTTTTCAGATAAACGGGCCATCCATCTCATGACGCACCGTACCGATGTGGAATGGGTGGATATCAGCAAAAGCAGGGAAGAGATCATTGAGGATTTGTTGCAAACAAAACATAGTAAAATTCTTGCCTGTAGGAAAGAGATCGACGATTTTGTCGGTACCATTTCGATGAGGGATTTCCTGTTGAGGCTCAATAAGAGAGATCCCTTTTCGATAGAGGATCTGATCATGGAGCCTATTATCGTCCCCAATAATCAGTTGGCGCAAAGAGTACTTGAGAATTTCAAGAACAACCACAAGTTTGTCGCTGTGGTGGTGGACGAATATGGGAGCCTTGACGGCATTATCACTATTCACGACATATTTGAGAATCTGGTAGGTGCCATCCCGGAAGAGACCGAAGATGAACTCTCTGATCCGCTCATATTCATACGTGAAGACCATTCCGCACTGGTAAGCGGAGAGGCACCCATAGAAATCCTGTCGCAGATGGATGAGGATTTTATTGTGGATTTCGACAAGATCGATTACTCCACCGTAGCCGGTTTCGTATTTGAATGCATCAATAAGATTCCGGCGGTAGGAGACCAGTTTGATTATGACAATCTCCATTTCGAAATCGTGGATGTGGATGGAAACAAGATAGATAAAGTTTTAGTAACAAAAAAACTAAAAGAAATTGATGAAGTGGTTATGTGATAATTAAAAAGTTTTATGTTATATAACACAATTTTTTTTCATGTCACGTCGAAAATAGATGCTAATTTTACAGCAGATTTAAGAAAGAATCAATCTTCATCAATATCTTATTTTTAAACCCAGAAAATTACATGAACAAATTGTATGGCAAATCCGGTTTGCTTGTCGATGCTTTTCAGAAAACTGTAGACGGCAGGCAAATCGGGTTGTACACTCTGACAAATGAGAATGGATGCGAACTGACAGTCACCAATTGGGGGGCTAAAATAGTTTCGCTGATGGTGCCCGATAAAAACGGAACATTGGTTGACGTTGTATTGGGGCATAACACGATAGATGAATACCTGACGTTGGGAGAGGCTTATTTTGGTGCTATATGCGGCAGAACGGCCAACCGGATTGCCAATGGTCGTTTTTCCCTTGATGGGAAGGAATACCAATTGGCGGTAAACAACGGACCCAATGCGCTCCATGGAGGCATTAAAGGGTTCAATGCTGTGGTATGGGAGGTGAGAAAAGTGACCGATCAAAGCATTGAATTGTTTTATCTGTCGGCCGACGGTGAAGAGGGTTATCCCGGCAATCTCGCTGTTACATTAACTTATATTTTGACAGATGACAATGCGTTGGATATTCATTACAAGGCTACTACCGACAAAACGACCATTCTGAATCTCACCAATCATTCCTATTTCAATTTATCCGGGCAGGGAGACCCTTCTATCAATGATCATTGGCTGGTGATTCATGCAGACAACTATTTGCCTACCGATAATACAGCCATACCCTATGGTGATGCGGAACCGGTGAAAGGAACACCTTTCGATTTTACTGAACCTCACACCATCGGAGAAAGAATCAATGATGATTTCGAACAATTACATTTCGGCAAAGGATACGACCACACTTTCATCCTGAACAAGAAAAAGGTGGATGAATATAGCTATGCCGGCTATTGCTTCTCCCCGAAGACCGGTATTAAAATGGATATCCATACTACTGAACCTGGAATGCAAGTATATACCGGTAACTGGATGACCGACAATTTTGAGGGAAAACAAGGAAAACGTTATCCGGCAAGGTCGGCTGTCTGTTTCGAAACCCAGCATTATCCCGACAGCATCAATAAGCCTGAATATCCTTCGGTGATCCTACGGCCGGAAGAATCATTTAATTCGAGAACGACCTATCGTTTTTCAAATGAAGAATTAGTATAAGCTGCAATTAAACCATTAACAATTAATAGACTAACATTAATAATTAATCAAAAAGTATGAACACGACTACTGAACAGAACAAAAATCGGATTGTGCCGATCATCATGATGATTGCACTTTTCGGAATGATCGCATTTGTGACCAATTTGGCGGCACCAATGGGATTAGTGCTAAAACAACAATTCGCGGTATCCAATTTCTTGGGATTACTGGGGAATTTAGCCAATTTTATTGCTTATGCGGTAATGGGTATACCGGGTGGGATCCTCTTACAACGTGTGGGGTATAAAAAAACAGCCTTGATTGCCATTGTCATCGGGTTTTTGGGAGTATTTGTGCAATTCCTCTCGGGACATTCACCCGAGTCAGCCGCTTTTGCTGTTTATTTGCTCGGTGCATTTATTGCCGGTTTCTCCATGTGTCTGCTCAACATCGTGGTAAATCCCATGTTGAATACATTAGGTGGCGGCGGTAACAAAGGCAACCAGTTGATCCAAGTAGGAGGCTCTTTCAACTCTGTAATGGCTACTTTTACCCCTGCTTTTGTGGGAATCCTGATTGGAGAGGCAGCCAGTGCCAGAATCAGTGACGTATTTCCGGTAATGTATATTGCGATGGGTGTCTTTGCCCTTGTATTCCTTGTGTTGTTAGCTGTGAATATCCCTGAACCTCACGTGGCAAAAACAAAAGAATCGATGGGGAGCCTGATGTCGGGTGCCCTTAAATTCAGACACTTTGTACTGGGAGCTGTTGCTATCTTCGTATATGTGGGTGTAGAGGTGGGTACCCCTTATATCATGCAATATTGGTTGACCGATGTGCCTACGGTAGGAGCTACCATTGCGGGATTTGTGACAGGGACATATTGGTTCTTGATGTTGATAGGAAGATTGCTGGGAGCTTCATTGGGAAGTAAAATCTCCAGTAAGACCATGCTCTCTACCCTTTCACTGGTTGGATTGATCTTGGTTTCTGCTGCTATCTTCTCGCCCACAACCAATGAGGTGGCACTACCGGTATTGCAAAGATCTGCTGCGGGAGCCCTCTCATTTGGCTTGGCGCAGGTACCTATCAATGCGTTGTTTATAGTACTGGTTGGTCTCTGCACCTCCATCATGTGGGGAAGTATTTTCAACTTGGCGGTAGAAGGTTTGGGTAAATATACACCGGCCGCTTCCGGTATCTTTATGACCATGGTGTGTGGTGGAGGTATCCTTCCGGCACTTCAAGGTGGTATTGCTGACTCTGTAGGTTATATCGCCAGCTACTGGGTGATTATTGCCGGATTGGCTTACCTGTTGTTCTACGGATTGGTAGGATCGAAGGTAACTAAAAGAGCCCCTGAATCTGAATAAAGAGTGATTAATTCTGATGGGCTATCTCTTCCGGGGATAGTCCATTTTTATAATGTGACGTTTTTGTCAAGTAGATGGAGAACGAATTTATTTGTTTTGCCGAGACTAAAAAACGACTAATTTTATGGATGACTATTATGACGAAAGAAGAAGTAATTAAAATATTTTACGAGAAATTTGGAGATGAAGCTCCGGAAGTATACACATCTCCGGGGCGTGTCAACCTGATTGGTGAACATACCGATTATAATGGTAGTTTCGTATTCCCCGGTGCGATTGATAAGGGGATGATCGCTGCCATCCGCTTCAATGGTACAGACAAGGTGAGGGCCTATGCGATTGATTTGGATGAGAGCACTGAATTTGGCTTTAACGAAGAAGACCTGCCGAAAGAGGGATGGGCCAAATACCTGTTTGGCGTATGCCGGGAGATCATTAAGAGAGGGGGCACCGTGAAAGGATTTGATACCGTATTTGCGGGCGATGTGCCCCTCGGTGCCGGCATGTCCTCTTCAGCAGCATTGGAAAGCACCTATGCTTTCGCGTTGAATGATCTGCTGAACCTTGGTATCGACAAATTCGAACTGGCACGTATCGGACAATCTACCGAGCATAACTATGTAGGTGTGAAGTGCGGTATCATGGACCAATTTGCTTCCATCTTCGGAAAGAAAGGCAATCTGATCCGCCTCGATACCAAATCGATGGAATATGCCTATTACCCGTTCGATCCCAAAGGGTATAAACTGGTGTTGCTCGACACGGTGGTAAAGCATGAACTGGCCTCGTCGGCCTACAACAAACGCCGGGAATCTTGTGAGCATGCCGCGAGAACTATCGCCAAGCGCCATCCCGAAGTGGAATTCCTGCGTGATGCTTCCATGGAGATGCTTGACGAAGTGAAAAACGAAATTTCGGAAGAAGATTATATGCGTGCCAAATATGTGATTGAGGAGACCCAACGGGTGCTCGATGTGTGCGATGCATTGGAGAAAGGTGATTATGAAATCGTCGGACAAAAGATGTTTGAAACGCATCACGGCATG
>JBAYRG010000011.1:0-21875 GCA_041676805.1 Proteiniphilum sp. | reverse complement strand
ATAAAAAAATCAAAGTGAGCGGTATAAAAAACAGCCCAATTACCCTGCAAGAAGGTAGTGGGGCTGTTCTTTTTAGTGTGACGATTACTGCTGACAAAGACAGGAAACCAGATTTCTGTCGCCATAGGCGTTATCCACACGGGCCACGTTTATCCAGAACTTGTTTTCAGCCACGAACGGTAATGGATAGGCAGCTTTGCTACGCGAATAGGTGTGCTTCCACTCATCAGCCGTGACTTCATATTGAGGGTGAGGTGCATTTACCAACACATTGTCTTCTGCCGGGTACTCTCCACGCGATACTTCGATGATCTCTTCGTGGATCTCGATCATCACTGCCACAAAACGATCCAGCTCAGCCAAACTTTCACTTTCGGTAGGTTCTATCATCAATGTGCCATGTACGGGGAAAGAGAGTGTGGGAGCATGATAACCGTAGTCTATCAGGCGTTTGGCGATATCGGTCTCGGTAATGCCCGACACCTCTTTCAGTCCGCGGCATTCGAGGATAAGCTCATGCCCTACTCTGCCCTGGGCGCCCCGGTAGACAATACCATAGGAGTCTTTTAATTTCTCCGCCACATAGTTCGCATTAAGGATAGCTGCCTCCGTCGCCTCTTTCAATCCTTCAGCTCCCATCATTCGGATATAGGCATAGGTGATCTCGGTTACGCCGGCACTACCGTAAGGAGCAGCCGAAACAGTGTTCTTGTCGGTCGACATGAGTACCGGGTGCCCGGGAAGAAAAGGCGCAAGATGTTCTGCCACACAAATGGGTCCTACACCCGGACCGCCACCGCCATGAGGAATGGCGAAAGTCTTATGCAGGTTGAGGTGGCACACATCAGCACCGATAGTTCCGGGATTGGTCAATCCCACCTGGGCATTCATATTGGCGCCGTCCATATAGACCTGTCCCCCCGCTTCATGGATCAGACGGCACATCTCTTTGATCTCCGTTTCAAAGATACCGTGTGTTGATGGGTAAGTAATCATATAAGCAGCCAGATCATCTTTATATTGCTCCACTTTGGCCCGTAAATCAACCATATCCACATTTCCGTTGGTATCGCTGGCGACTGTCACCGGTTTGAAGCCGGCCTGAACCGCACTGGCAGGATTGGTGCCATGCGCCGATGCGGGGATTAATACCACCTTACGGTGTCCCTCACCATTACTTTCGAGATAACTGGCGATAGTAATCAGTCCGGCATACTCTCCTGCGGCTCCCGAATTAGGTTGAAGGCTGGTAGCGGTCAATCCTGTGATCTCAGCCAACATCTCTTCGAGTTCACTAACCATCTGCGTATACCCGGCCGCCTGTTCTATCGGTGCGAAAGGATGAATCCGTTGAAAGCCCGCCAACCCCAATGGCAATAATTCCGATGCCGCATTCAGCTTCATAGTGCATGAACCTAACGAGATCATGGAATGTGCCAATGAGATATCTTTCCGTTCAAGCCGCTTGATATAACGCATCAATTCCGTTTCGGTGTGATAGCTGTTAAAGGTGGGGTGAGTAAGGAAATCCGACTTTCTGAGTTGCGATTCCTTCAAGTTATTCTTTACCGGCAGCTCTTCCAGTAGATACTCTTTCGAGCTACCTGCCGTCATGGCAAACGCCGCAAGCAATTCATGCACACGATAAGTATTGGTGGTCTCGTCGATACTAATTCCCACCTCTCCATTTTCGAAATAACGCAGATTAATACCCCGTGTTTCAGCGTTATCACAAATATCCTGTACCGATATACCTTCGGGCAAGCTGATTTTAAGTGTATCGAAATAGCTGTTGTTTAACTGCTTGTATCCCATCTCCTTTAATTCTTCACTCACATGCGAGGTGATAGAGTGTATACGGCGGGCAATATTTCTAAGCCCTTCAGGACCATGGTATACAGCATAGAAAGAGGCCATGATGGCCAGCAGCGCCTGTGCCGTACAGATATTGGAAGTGGCTTTTTCACGTTTGATATGTTGTTCGCGGGTCTGCAGTGCCATACGGAGCGCTTCTCTGCCGTAAGCATCTTTAGATATACCTATGATGCGTCCCGGCATGGATCGTTTGTATTCGTCGCGTGTGGCGAAAAATGCAGCAGAAGGACCTCCATAAAACATAGGAATACCAAAACGCTGGCTGCTGCCGAAAGCGATGTCAGCACCCCATTCGCCCGGAGGAATAAGTATTGTCAGTGCCATCAGATCGGTAGCTACGGCCACCTTGCACTCTGCTTTATGCGCCCTTTCAGTGAAGTCAGTATAATCCTCTACATTCCCATCGCTATTGGGATATTGAATGATGGCGCCAAAGAAAGATTTATCGAAAGTAACGGTTTTATAATCACCGACAACCACTTCTATCCCTACGTAATACATCCTCGTTTTAAGCACCGCCAATGTCTGGGGAAAGATATTCTTATCTACAAACAGTGTTTCCACACCGTTTTTCACCTGCTCACGGCTTCGCAAGCCATACATCATAGTGGCTGCCTCGGCAGCGGCGGTGGCCTCATCCAGCAACGAGCTATTGGCCAGAGGCAAAGCAGTAAGCTCACTCACTACTGTCTGGAAGTTGAGCAACGCCTCCAGCCGCCCCTGTGAGATCTCTGCTTGATAGGGGGTGTAAGAGGTGTACCATACCGGATTTTCAAAGATATTCCGGTAGATCACCGCGGGCGTAATGGTGTCATACCACCCCATACCGATATATGAAGTAAAGATATTGTTCAGAGATGCTATATGGGCAATCTCTTCGGCATACTCGTGTTCCGACAAAACCCTGGGTAAAGAAAGGGGGTCCGTCAAACGGATATCCGACGGGATTGTCTGATTGATCAACTCATCCATGGAGGTGAGATTGATCACTTCAAGCATTTTCTGTTTATCGGTTTCTGTAATGCCGATATGTCGATTTTTAAATTGTTCCATTTTTATCATAATGCGCGCTAAAGATGAATATCTTATTATTGATTTTTCTTTCTATTTAGAAGTGTGGAAAATTTCCACATAAAAAATACCTGCTATGGAATTCATTGCACAAATGAGTGAAGGGTACATTATATAATTTATTGTCCGACGAAAGGATTATTCTTTTTCTCAAAGCCAATGGTGGTAGCAGGACCATGCCCCGAATAGACCACCGTACTGTTGGGCAGGGTAAACATCTTGGTCTCTATACTGTTTACAAGCTCCTCGTAGCTTCCTCGTGGCAGATCTGTCCTGCCCACACCTGCATAAAAGAGCAGGTCTCCGCTAAACACACAGCCATCCGCTTCGTGATAGAATACCACGCTTCCGGGCGAATGTCCCGGAGTATGAAACACTTTCAGCGATTGATTCCCAAAAGTGATTACATCGCCGTCGTTCAGCCAGTTGCCTATCTCCGGTTTAAAGTCGGCATTACCGCCTGGCAGACCAAATATTTGCATCTGTCCGGCAATATCTTCTAACAGGAAAAGATCGTCGGGGTGGCATTGCACCGTAAGCCCAAAATGAGAGGCGAGCATATTGATTCCAAAGATATGATCAAAGTGCAGGTGTGTATTTAGTATATGCCTCATTTTTAAATTATTAACTCTTATATAATCGAGTAATAATTCCTTTTCATCGGGATAAAAGCAGGCGGGGTCAATTACAACACACTCCTTAGTCTCATCGGATAACAGGTAAGTATTCACACCCAACGGATTAAATTCAAATGTTTTTATATTCATTTCTACAATATTCTTAACTGGGAAAAGCCGACTCTACTCCCGTGATAATTTCATTTAGTACAAAAATAACTCTTTCTTTCGGATTAACAGAAAATTACAGACATAATCCAAGTAAACTTCTTTTCTTTGTCAATTGCTTGATTCAACTTAATGGTAGATAAAGTAACTTTTTTGTCTGGAAGAAGGGTTCAGAGAAGTAATTAGCAAGTGAGACCGTCTCAATTATCTGCCGGTAAGGATGTAACTCAGCTGAAAGATCTCCTCCCTTGAGACAAATAATACCATTGGGTAAAGCGTTTATCTGCTCATGCGAGATATTTTTACGTGAAATCCTGACCAGTTCAGGTAGTGGCATCACCGCACGGCTCACAATAAAATGACATTTTCTTTTTTCCTCTTCCACACGGGCGTGAATTGTCTCCACATTCTTCAACCCCACAGCATCGGAGACCTCTTTTGCGACCTTCACTTTCTTACCGATACTGTCAAGTAGCACAAACTGCACTTCAGGAAAAAAAATGGCCAGCGGAATACCGGGAAAACCACCTCCTGTACCTACATCCATAATGGTGGAACCTGGAGTAAAACGAATATACCGGGCGATGGCCAATGAGTGCAATACATGATGCGGATAGAGATTATGAATATCCTTGCGGGAAATCACATTGATTTTAGCGTTCCAATCGGAATAGAGAGTAAACAGCGCTTCAAACTGCTGCTTCTGTTGCCCGGTAAGCGCCGGGAAATAGGTTTCAATACTCTTCACTTCAGATCAGCTAATTTAGAGGCAACACTGTTTTCCCTCAACAGGGAGAATATCATCTCATAAGGAATGAACACCTGTGGCGCATCCAACTGATAGGCCGAATATTCACCTTTGTTATAAGTGTAAATAACACCTTTATCGTTCAACAAGAAATTTTGGTTAGCCACTATTTCTCCTACACCGAAGAAACCGAGGTCTTCCAATTCTTCCACACTTTCCGCATTACTCTGCTCCAATAAAGATGCGATAATAAGACGTTGGAGAACCTTGTCATACCCATCGTTAAAGATGTCATTTTCTGCAACTTGCTTACCTGTATTCAGATTCAACACATAATTACGGTAAGAGTCATAGGAGGCAGCCCCACCCTTGTTATTGGATTGTTTCACCTGAAAAGAAAGGATTCCATGATAATTGTATACAATGGAATCGGAAAGGCTCTCGTAGTAGGAATAGAAGAAATCTTCAGTATAGTACTCACTGTCAGATATATTTACACCAGATATAAGGTTATCAAGTTCACGGATTTCATCTGCACTCTCCCGATATGTCTTGGCATCGGCAGTATAATTCTCGATATAATTCCGTGTATAGGCCTGTATCGCTTCGGAAGTAGACAAAGTATCATATGAAGCACCAAAGGTATTTCGGATAAAAAACTGTTGTAACCTATCCAGATTCATTTTATCACTACTAATGGGATAAATAAAATCCACTTCTATATTACAATAAGGGTTTGCCGTATTTCCGTCGAGGTGATGTCGGACAACCGTGTTTACCGTATCAAACTCTACGTTATTCTCCTCCCTAAGCATTCTGCGTTCTCCCTGCTGTTGATTGCAGGAAATGAATAACAACAGCGCCAGCATGGAGAGCAAGACAATCGACGCTTTATGATACATCCACATAATGAAAGATTTTATAATTATCAGTGCAAAAATACATAATTTATCGGAATCCTCTCTCTCTGTCTCTACTTTTTAAAATAAATGAGGATACGTATAACCCGTATCCTCATTTATCCATTGAACGTTATCTGTAAAAAAAACGGTTATTAATAAGCATGTTCGTCAGACTCCAGATCATCCAGGCTCAGTTTCTTTTTCTCAAGTGCTCTCCAGGCATAGAATATGTAAGCAATCACAAACGGCACCAAAAGTGAAACAATTGCCATTGCGGAAAGAGTAAAATAGCTCGACGACGAGTTTTGCAAGGTAAGTGAACTCTGCAGGTCAACTGAAGAGGGATAATATGCAGTATTACTATAACCAGCCACCAACAGGAGCATAGTTACGGTCACTATGGTACCCGCACCTGCAAACCAGATTCCTTTCTTAAAGCCTACATTGAAAACCGTATTGAATATCCCATACAACACCGCCAATACTCCCAGCACGAAAAATACCAGTATGATTGGCATATCTATGAAATTATGAAGGTACTTCATCGGCTCCATATATACCTCTTTTGAAGCGGGATCCACTGCATAGCCTTCAGCAACCAATGTCCAGATTAAAAAGATCAGGAAAAATAGCACAAAAGGTATCCCATTATAGAGGGTAAATTTACGTGATCTGTTCTCAAGCACCTCATGGTCGAGACGACTCACAAAGAAAAGGCTTGCCATAGTACGGGTAAGGAAAAGCACCGCCAATCCAAGGGAGAGGTTCCTCACATTTCCCAATAACTCAAGCCCATGAAGTGGGTTCTGCCACTGGCTGATGGTAAAGCCCGAAGCACCCAAGCCAGCAATATTAGCCTTGCCAACTGTAAATTCTGATCCGGTAAAGAAAGAGGAAACTACCACACCTAACAGAAATGTACCCAACACACCATTCAGGAATAGGAATATACGATAGGTTCTCGGACCGAAAATATTTCCCGGCTTGGATTGAAATTCATAAGACACGGCTTGCAATACAAAACAAAACAGCAAGATCATCCATGCCCAATAAGCACCTCCAAAGCTGGTAGAGTAGAACAGGGGGAAAGAGGCAAAGAAGGCACCCCCGAAAACAACCAGTGTGGTAAAGGTGTACTCCCATTTTCGTCCGAGGGCATTGATAAGCAATTTCTTTTCATCCTCTTTTCTCGAGAGAGAGTTCAACATGGATTGCCCTCCCTGTACAAACATCAGAAACACCAGTAATCCGCCAAGAAGTGACATCACAAACCACCAGTATTTTTGTAGAAAGTCGTAAGTTATCATTATTTTTATCTTTTAGTCTGTTTAACCATGTGACAAGATCAAGCTTCCTCTCCAGAGAGAGGATCCGGGCCTTTTTTGATCTGTTTTACCATAATAGTCGCTTCCGCGATTAACATTCCCGTAAACAATACCGTGAAAATGACAAATGTGCCAATAATATTACCGGGGGATACCGCGGATGCGGCCAGCTGTACCGGGAGAATGTCCTGGATAGTCCATGGCTGCCGACCCACTTCTGCCACCACCCATCCTGCCTGACCAGCGATGAAGGGCAAGGGTATACTCCACAACGCCACATATTGCAGCCATTTCGTATCACGAAGATCTTTCTTGTAGATAAAATAGAGAAGGATCGCAAAGAAAAGGATAGAATAAAACCCTATGATCACCATCAGGTGGAAGGTGTAAAATGTAAGGGGCACATCCGGGACCAGCTCTTTCCCTGTTTCGAGATAACCGTAACCGAAATGTGCGTAATTCTCCCTGAGAATAGTTTCATGATTGGCTGCATCGGCATCGCGTCCCTCCACTGTCGCAGTCTGATAATCGGCCAGTGCCCGGATAGCTTTTTCTCCACGGGATTTTCTCTCTTCAAAAGAGAGGGCAGTAGTCCCATCCTGAAGAGTATATCCTCCGTCTACAATATCTTTGATCCCCGGCACGAAGGCATTCAAATTCCTGTATCCGAGGAACGACAACAATTTAGGGATCTCCAACTTAAAAATATAGGGATCCACTTGATCGTCATACGATTGTTTGGCCGGATTCAACATGCCTATAGCCACCAGACCGGCTCCCTCTTTCCCTTTATAAAGGCCTTCCATGGCTGCCAGTTTCATCGGCTGCTTCTGTGACACCTCATAAGCCGAGCCATCACCGGTAACCGCCAGCATCACAAAGGCAACCAATCCTACAATACCTCCCACTTTGGCACTTTTCAGCGCGAAATCTATATGTCTTTTTTTCAACAGATACCACGCGGAGACACCCGCCACAAAACCTGCCCCGATCGCCCAACCGGAAAAAATAGCGTGCAGGAATTTATTATAAGCAACAGGCGAAAGAACTACAGCCCAGAAATCGACCATCTCATTCCGTACTGTCTCGGGATTAAATTCCATTCCAACCGGATATTGCATCCACGCATTGGCCACCAGAATCCAGAAAGCCGACAATGTAGCACCGGCAAACACTAACCAGGTAGAGGTAAGATGCATTTTCTTACTTACCCTGTTCCAGCCGAAGAACATGACAGAGATAAATGTGGCTTCCATGAAAAAAGCAACTATCCCTTCGATGGCGAGGGGAGCTCCGAAGATATCACCCACGAACCAACTGTAATTTGACCAGTTGGTGCCGAACTGAAACTCCAGGATGATACCTGTAGCCACACCAATCGCAAAATTGATACCGAAGATCTTTTGCCAGAACTTGGTGACTTGTTTCCATTTTTCATCTCCCGTCCTCACATACATGGTCTCCATAAGAGCCATAATAAGTGCCAGCCCAATAGTGAGCGGGACAAATATCCAGTGATAACCGGCAGTAAGAGCAAATTGTGCTCTCGACCAATTGACCGTAGAAATACTTAATAAGTCCATAGATTTCGAATATTAATCTTTATTGTCTATATTGCAGTGCCTTATCTCTATTTACGCCTGCCCTATCCCGCCTATGGGCGGCAGGAAACCCTGATCACTCTGAATCCGGATCGCTCCATTCTGCTGTTCAAATTTATCGATATTGTCTTTTAGTGCCATCAGTAACCTTTTTGCATGTTCAGGTGTAAGTATGATCCTCGATTTAACTTTCGCCTTGGGTACACCCGGCACAATACGGATAAAATCTATCACAAATTCCGATGTGGAATGCGATATAATTGCCAAATTGGAGTAAGTTCCCTGTGCAATTTCATCGCTTAATTCAATTTGTATTTCGCTCTCTTTCTTTAAATTTTCCATTGCTAATGATTATAAGTTCGGTTCTACTTATAAATATTTTAAATAATATTACACAAAGAAAAATATTTTTCCCCTCTTTTCAAAAGAAATAACCAGAGAATTTTCTTTAATGTGTAAAAATCCCTCTCAACCATCTCATTTTACGAGAAAAGGAGAGTCATTCAAAAATGAGGTCCGGTCCAAAGAAACCGCTTAATTGAATTTGGCAATAATTCCGTTCAGCGAATCTTTTGCATCCCCCAATAAAAGATGAACTCCATGGGTACGCTTGTATAGCGGGTTGTCCACACCAGCATATCCGGGGTTCAGATCGAAGTTACAGATGAAGATTTCTTTGGCCTGATCCACGTTAAGTACAGGCATACCGTATATAGGCGTACCTTTTGCATCGTGGGCGGCAGGATTAACCACATCGTTGGCTCCAATTACGATCACTACATCGGTCTCGGCAAACTCATCATTCACCGCATCCATTTCATACAGTTGTTCATACGGGACATCAGCTTCTGCCAACAACACGTTCATATGTCCTGGCATACGTCCTGCCACCGGGTGAATGGCATATTTCACTTCAGTTCCATTGGCTTCCAATTTATCGGCCAGTTGGCGTACCAAGTGCTGCGCCTGCGCAAGCGCCATACCATATCCCGGCACGATGATGGCCCTCTTTGCTGATTTCAGAATTTCCGCATCGCTTTTTACTTCGGGCAGTTCCTCTATCCTGCTTTCTTCAGTGACACCATTATTTATCTCATCCTGAAGTTGGTCCACAATTATCTCTTCTCCACTGAAGGTATCTGTTTTCGATATTGATCTCTTTCCGATAAGGATATCTTTTAATTTCCGGTTCATCGCCCGGCACATGATTTGAGTAAGGAGTAGCCCCGACGCGCCAACAATACCTCCTACCGATACCAGCAGCAGGTCGTTCACCGCCATTCCGGCAATGGCACCGGATACCCCGCTTAAAGAAATCAGCAATGAGATGGTAATAGGCATATCCGCACCACCTACCTTGATGGCAAAAGCATAGCCGAAAAAGGAACTCACCAGAATGCTTATAATTAACAGAGTCGCGGTCCAACAGCTATTATCCATGGGAAAAACAGAAAGTACAATTACTCCTGTCATTATTACAAGGCTGATTTTCAACATTGCTGTATGATTCTTCAGGATGACAGCTCTTTGCGGTAAAAGTTTATGGAGTTTGCCGGCCGCTACCAGGCTCCCGGTAAAAGTGACCAGTCCCACCACGATAGCCAGCATTGAGGCGCCGCTCTCAAAGGCAGGATACCGCCTTTCGACCACACCAATTCCGAGCAGCGACAAGATTCCCACCAGCGCAGCGGCTATTCCTCCTATACCATTGAGCAGTGCCACAAGCTGTGGCATCTGAATCATTTTTACCCTGACAGCCAAAACACTACCTATCAATATCCCTATCAATATATACAAATAGATGTTCCAGACTGATATAATATTGTATTGAAACAGTGTAACAACAACACCCGACAAAACACTTAAGGCGCTAATCAGGTTACCTGCTATGGCAGTTTTCACTTTACTCATCAATGAAATCCCCATCAATACGGTTATCGAGAGGATAATGCAAATAATTATATAGAGGGTATTACTCATGATTTGACTGCTTTTTCTTCTTATCAAACATTTTCAGCATCCTGTGTGTTACGCCAAAACCTCCCACCACATTCACCGTTGCGGTTATCACAGCCAGTCCGCCAAGGATCTGTCCTGTGAGTCTTGCAGCGCTTCCAGTTACAAAACCGGAAAGTCCTAAAACCATCAACGCGCCAAGGATGATGATTCCCGCGAGCGCATTCATTCCAGACATCAATGGTGTATGTAACAGGCTCGGCACATTTTTAATGATCAGGTAGCCCACAATAGAGGCGACAATGAAAACCAATATTAAAATAAAAGGATTCATAATTGTTCCAGTTTTTTTATAATAACCCCATCGCTTCACGGGTACCTTCATGTATTATTTCATTATTGTGAGTCACCAATATGGAACGAGTAATTTCATCGCTCATATCCAATATAATCCGACCTTCTTTCACAAGATAGCTTACTAAATTATAGACATTTTGCGCAAACATCCAGGTGGAGCTTGTGGGGATCAATCCGGGTATATTTTTGATGCCATTAATGGTGACATTATGCCTTATCTCCTTCTTACCTGCCGGTGTGATGGCACAATTCCCGCCTTGGTCGATGGAGACATCCACAACAACAGAACCATTCTTCATCTCCCTTATCATCTCTTCAGTGATAAGGATAGGAGCTACCTTTCCGGGAACTAGTGCGCTGAGAAAGACAATATCCATATCTTTCAGCACTTTGTCCAATTCTTGCCGTTCTTTTAAAAGCCATTCTTCGGAAAGTTTTTTAGCATAACCGCCCTCTCCTACGGCCACTTCAGCCGGTACTCCCGCTTCAACCACCTTGGCACCAAGGCTTTTCGCCTGTTCACTGGCAGCCGGACGAATATCCATGGCATAAGTAACGGCCCCTAGCCTCTTGGCCGTGGCCAATGCTTGCAACCCGGCGACTCCCACACCAATCACCAGCACGTTGGCAGGCTTAAGCATCCCTACGGCGGTAAACATCTGCGGCATGAAATAAGAGAGATCGTCGGCAGCCATGATCATCCCCTTGTAACCGGCACAGGTGCTCATAGAGGTAAGGGCATCCATATGCTGAGCCCGCGAGATGCGAGGGATACCATCCAGTGTAAAACTGGTGACTCCAGCCTCAGCTAGCTTCTTTACCATCTCATGGTTCACCGGCGAAGCGGGATGGATAAAGGTGATAAGGTATTGCCCCTTATGCATCATATCCACTTCATGCCTGTTTTCTTTCTCGTTAAAAAGTGGTTCTTTTACTTTCAAAATAAGGTCAGCCCTCGCAAACAATTGTTTCGGATCAGACACCAACTCCGCTCCTGCTGCGGCATATTGCTCGTCATAGTAGTGTGAACCCACTCCGGCACCAACTTCTACTAACACCTGCATTCCCTCTTTAATGAATTTTTTTACAGTTTCGGGAGTTGCCGCAACACGGGCTTCTCCCTGCATAATCTCTTTCGGTATTCCTAAGATCATCATAGATAAAAAATTATAAGTTATTGTAAATAATATTAGAATAGGTGATAAATAACCTAGATGCCATTATTTTAACTGAATGGTGCGTCCCAAGCTGTTGTATCATCTGCAAAAATAAGAATAAAAAAGAGATTTACAATTCATTCTAACAGATTTATCCACACGGGGATTTGTCTTTTTTCACGGATCAATTATCATTTTTAATGACTCTTTGGTATAAAAATTTCTTTCATTACAGATTATGTCGTATTTTTGTGACAAGAATTCAGATTTTTCAATTTATAATAAACAATTAGAAAAAATGGTAAGTTATAAAGAATTGGGCCTTGTAAACTCAAAAGAGTTGTTTAAGAAAGCAATTGATGGTGGCTACGCTATTCCTGCCTTCAACTTCAACAACATGGAGCAACTTCAGGCTATTATTTCGGCTTGTGTTGAAACAAAGTCACCTGTAATCCTGCAGGTATCGAGTGGCGCCCGTAAATACGCCAATCAGACATTATTGCGTTACATGGCTCAGGGAGCCGTGCAATATGCAAAAGAGTTGGGATATGAGATTCCTATCGTGCTCCACCTCGACCATGGCGATAGCTTTGAACTTTGTAAAGATTGTATAGAGAGCGGTTTTTCATCCGTGATGATCGACGGCTCACATCTCCCTTATGAGGAAAATATTGCTTTGACAAAACGTGTGGTTGAATATGCCCATCAGCATGATGTGACCGTAGAAGGGGAACTTGGTGTATTGGCAGGTATCGAGGATGATGTGCAGGCAGAACATCACACCTATACTGAGCCCGATGAAGTGGTAGATTTTGTGACTCGCACAGGCGTTGATTCACTGGCTATTTCTATCGGCACTTCACACGGAGCTTTCAAATTCACACCCGAACAATGCACTCGCAACGAAGATGGCGTATTAGTTCCTCCCCCACTACGTTTTGATATCCTTGAAGAGATCGAAAAACGGATTCCCGGCTTTCCGATTGTACTTCATGGTTCATCTTCTGTTCCACAGCAGTATGTGAAAACTATCAATCAATACGGAGGAAAGCTGAATGACTCCATCGGCATTCCCGAGGAGCAACTGCGTAAAGCCGCCAAGTCTGCGGTATGTAAAATCAATATAGACTCCGACGGACGTCTGGCTATGACAGCCGCCGTACGTGAAGTATTCGCCAACAAACCGGCTGAATTCGATCCGCGTAAATACCTCGGTCCGGCTCGCGATGAGTTGAAGAAACTCTATATGCACAAAACAGAAAGTGTATTGGGAAGTGCCGGAAAAGCATAACCATATAGAGACACCACAATTTAAAAAGAGAGTAAATCACAATGATTCTACTCTCTTTTTTACTTAACCACTTTTCCATCATCACTATCTCCCGAAGATCGGGACAAGTTGTCCCAGTTTATCGGGATCATTCCCCTTTCCACCTACCATTTACAAGCATGGTCAGTTCTTTATTGAAAGCGGTCTTTCTAAGCAGATCGTCCAAAGTGATATGCATCCTGTAGCGCCAATAGTGCTCCGGGTTTGCAGGTATATTGATCCGTTCGGACATGATATCCGGATTACGCAATTCTTCATCAATAGATAACCAGTCTTGTAGAGGTAAAATCACCCACATGGCCGATGAACAGAGATGACGCTCAATAATCTTCCGGCAAAGAGCAGTGCCACATTCAGCCGGGGCAACTCCTTCACAATGCAATACCTCATTATAATAGTGCCGGGTAAGCTCCCGGTTTTCTGTCCACCATAAACGAAGGGGCGACATATCATGGGTGGATGTAGTGCATACGGACAAATAAGGTAATCGTTGTAGATTAGTGAAAGTGACGTATGGATCCTTGGGCATCCTTTCAATTTCCAGACTTAACATCTGCAGTTCATGCATCACCGACGGCACACAGTCAGGTACCATTCCCAAATCTTCAGCACATACCATCATCTCCGTCGAAGAGATAAGTGGCGGTAGTTTTTTCATAGCCTCTTCCCGCCAGAAATTATTATGCCGATGATAAAAGAATTCATCATACAGCTGGTTGAACACCTCTTTTATATGCGCATCAAGATATTGATATGAATGGGTATATTGTGCCGTAATGCGAGGATGAAAACGGTAATGATCCAGCAGATCTCGTACGAACAGAACCTCCGAGCATAACGACATGAGCCCATCACCCACTCTACGACTTTTACTATCTTCTTTATTATAAAACAGTTGCTTCACTTTTCTTTGAGTGTCACAATACGGTTTCAATTTAAACCGCTGCCATCCGGTTATTTCAAGGTATTCCCTCTTCACCTCGTCGGTATACTCCCCAAAAATATCCTTTAAAAAATGTTCATGAATAAATGGTTGTGCCATTCGTTCCTCATCAAAGGGAATTCCCGCACGGTTAATCTCTTCAATGCAGTAAGGCTGTGCCGGACTAAAGTGCCCCAGTAATCCCTGTACGGCGTCGAGTGGTATTTCCCAGATACGGAAAAATCCCAGTATATGATCTATCCTATAGGCATCAAAATAATCTGCCATCTTACGGAAACGACTTACCCACCATGCATAACCATCCTTTTCCATCATCGGCCAGTTGTAAGTGGGAAAACCCCAGTTCTGCCCAAAAAACGAGAAATCATCGGGTGGCGCCCCACTTTGGGTATCCATACGATAGAGGTCAGGAGCTACCCAGGCATCTATGCTATTACGGTTGATACCGATAGGGATATCTCCTTTCAGGGCAACTCCTTTCTCATTGGCATATATTTTCACACCATAGAATTGTTGATGAAGCAGGTATTGCAAAAAAGCCCAAAATTGAGTCTCCTCCTTTGCTTCGGCATCGGCATCAACCATCTTCTTTAATAACCCTTCATCATAAACAGAGTAGTTGTCCCACTTCCTGAAATTGGAGAAACCATACTTATCACGAAGGAAACAGTAACAGATATATGGAAAAAGCCAAGCCTCATTTTTTTCCCGAAAAACGAGATACTCTTCCGAATAAAGTACCTTCTCACCATCCTGCAGATAGAGCTCCCTTCCATAGCGTATCTTTAACGACAGTGCTTTTTCATAATCCAGCTCTTGCAGGTTATTGAGCTCTTTTGCTTCTTTCAGGAAAGCATCGTGTTTTTTCTTCACTTTCAGCGGATAATCGCTATAGCCAAGATATATTGGATGAAGAGCATAGGCAGAAATAGCACTATAGGGATATGAATCACGCCAGGTCTTGGTTGCAGTGGTATCATTCACAGGTAACAACTGAATCAATTGTTGCCGGGTAAGCGCTACCCAATCGACCATCTTACGGAGATCGGAAAAATCACCCACTCCAAAGCTATCTTCCGTTCTCAGTGAAAAAACAGGAATGGCCGTCCCCGTGCCCCGATAAGCGAAAGATTGACAATGAAATTGCAACGCCATCTCCACCTGCACACTGTTCCCTCTATGCGCCACCGCTGCCGTCAACTCACGATTTTCTCCATCTTCCCAGTGAATCGCATCACCGCTCTTCTTATCTACAATGACAAACTTGTATTCACTCTTCGCGGGTAGTTTTTTAGCATCAAGCGTTATCTGCCACTCCCATTCGTCGACATAAGAGAGCGGTTTGGCCAGTTTCAGATCCCATATACCCAACTCCTCACATTCACCCGTGATAACCAGTATCTGATCGCGAGCGACATAAGGACAGATCACATTCAATAAAACAGTCCGGGAATAATATCTTGAAGGAAGTGGCGTAGTCGTATGCCGGAAAACACTATCCGTAAAAACTGTTGTATAAAGATAAGAGTGATGCGATTTGTCTTTCCAAAGGTCATTAATCACAAACTTTTTCCTACCTTTTGTGATATGAAGCTTACGGTTATTTCCCCATTCACGGCGGACATTATATCTTCCCCTTCTAATAAAGTAGTAATAAGAGATATCTGTTGTTTCTTCAATATCCACAATCGCTGACCAATTATCGCCATCGGCGATAAGGGTGACCGCCCGGTCTTCATTTAAATTTCCCAGCTCGGGAGTACTCCCGCACAGACAGACCCGTTCTCCCCAAGCAATATGGTAATTAATTGTAAATATAATGTGTGCCATTAGCCAATATCTATTCACTATTTATGGTTGACGCAAAGCTACAATGTTTCATGGACTGTCTGGATAAAAAAGGAGACTTTTTTTTCCGGATTCCCACGTATTCGTTTGTGGAATGGCAAAGGTCAAAGGAAGAGGAGGATCAGCAACTGGGCTGTGATCACCCTGAGAAACATCGTAAGCGGATAGACAGTCGCATAGCTCACTGCGGGCATATCATTCCCTGCTGTTGCATTTGCATAAGACAATGCGGGAGGGTCAGTCATACTACCTGCGATCAATCCCATCAACGTGAAGTAGTTTAATTTATATATTCTCCGGCCGAGAGTGCCGATTATCAATAAGGGTACCACGGTGATGATCACTCCATAGCCGACCCATTTATATCCACCGTTTACTACAGTTTCCACAAAATTCTCACCGGCACCGAGTCCAACACAGGCGAGGAACAGGGCAATACCTATTTCCCTCAGCATCAGGTTGGCGCTCATAGTTGTGTAAGTGACCAGCTTGTACTTAGGGCCGAATTTACTGATCAGGATAGCCACAATAAGCGGACCACCGGCTAACCCCAATTTTACCGGCTGGGGAACACCCGGGATCATAAAGGGAATACTTCCTACAAGTACTCCCAATGCAATACCTATAAAGATTGAAATAAGATTCGGCTCCCTAAGTCGTTTTAATGAGTTGCCAAGGAATCTCTCTACATTGGCTATCGCCTCTTCGGAACCCACGACCGTCACCCGGTCGCCAAGTTGGAGTTGAAGACGGGAGTCGGCAATCAGGTCAACTCCTGCACGGTTCACACGGGTAATATTAATGCCGAACAGATTCCGCAGTTTCAGGCTGCCTATGGAACGGCCGTTAATCGCCGCTTTGGTGATCGATATTCTACGTGAGACCAGTTGTGAATCCAATTTATTCCATTCACTCCTGTCCATATCAATGCGTTGTCCGATAAACGCTTCAATCACATCGATATTTTTCAGATTGGAGACCACCAGTATTTTATCGTTTTCTTCGAGGATCGTCTTTGTCTGAGGAACATCCAACACTCCTGTTCTGGCATGTAACACCCTCGATATGACAAACTCCTTGTCGATTAACCGTTTTACTTCACGGATATTTTTTCCGAAGATAGAGGGATTCATTACCTGTAGGGAGTACATGTGCGCTTCCGTCATCTTGGAGGCATCATTATTATCCAAGGTACTGTTTTCTTTGGCAAAGTTGATTTTAAAGATATACCTGAAAAGGACGATACTCATAATAATTCCTACCACTCCTAACGGATAGGCGACTGCATAGGCCGTGGCGATGGTAGGATCGGTAGTTCCGGTCACATCGGTATAAGTCTGTTGCGCCGCACCCAGTCCCGGAGTATTGGTAACTGCACCCGACAATATCCCCACCATTGTGGCGATAGGCAGCCCGGTCACTAAATGTATGATATAAGTGGTAAGCACCCCCAACAGTACAACGTCGGATGCCAGCAAATTGAGGGTGATTCCCCCCTGTTTAAACGATGAAAAGAAACTGGGTCCCACCTGCATTCCGATGGAGTAGATAAATAGGATCAATCCGAATTCCTTCAGGAAATGGAGCACCTCCTCATTGATCTGCAGGCCGATATGTCCGAGAAATATACCGAAAAAGAGTATCCATGTTGTCCCGAGCGAAATACCAAAAATCTTTATCCTGCCCAATAACAACCCTATCGAGATCACCAGTGCCATCACAAGTATCGAATGTGCTATACCCGTTCCGGTAATTAATTCTACCAACCACTCCATAATTATTACAATAACCTAAACCATTAAATATATCGACCTTGAAAATCGACACAAAAGTAGTGCTTATTTTACTGATAACAAAATGTAACAGCAACCCACTGATCTATTTCCGTAAAGCCCCGATAGGTCAATCCCTGCGCTTCGGCGGCAACACGTATGGCTGGAATATCTTCCTTATAAAAACCGCTCATTACCAGTGTGCCATTTCTATTCAATACCTGCCTATAAGCCGGCATATCCTGCAAAAGAATGTTCCGATTGATATTGGCCAGAATTACATCATAGGTCTCTTCACCAAGCAATTCCGCCCCACCCTCAAGCAGGCGAATATTATCGATACCGTTCAGTCGAGCATTCTCCAATGCATTACGATAGGCCCACTCATCTATATCGATCGCGGTTAACGGCGCAGCGCCTCTCATGGATGCCAGGATGGCTAAGAGGGCGGTACCACAGCCCATATCAAGAAGGGATTTACCTTGCAACTCCATTTTCAACAGTTCCCTCATCATCAACTCCGTTGTTTGGTGATGTCCTGTGCCAAACGACATCTTGGGATCAATCAATATACGGTATCTGAACTCGCCGTCAATCTTATGGAATGAACTATGGATACATAATATATCATCAATGACCACGGGTTGAAAGTAATTCTTTTCCCACTCTTCGTTCCAGTTTTTATCTTCCAATTCATGGCAGGAATAGGTGATCCTGGCTTCCAGTGGAAAGTCGAAAAGAAGTTGATCTATTCTCTCCAGAGATATCTCCGGTAAGGGAATATAGGCCTCCAGACCCTTTTCTATCCTTACAAACGACTCAAAACCAATCTCTCCCAGTTGAGCCGAAAGGACATCTGTCAACACTTCCGTATTGGGTTCACAACTAAAATCAACCTGTATATATTGCATGACAATCATTCAAAAGAAAAGACAAAGGTAGTCTAAATTTTCTTTACGCTTTCTGATGACACCAAAAAATGTAAAAATCATTTTGTTTTGGAGAGTCATTTGTTTATTTGTGTTACAAATGATGTTGATTCTGCCAATAAGAGCCGGAACTTATCCTTTTTTATCCTATTTTTATCCACTTAAAAAAAATAGTCGTTCTTTCGTGACAATATAATTCAAGTAAACTTGGATATTTTCTACGCTCAACATAGTTAAAGGAAACTTTATCTCTGTACTCGCTTATCGAAAATATGCCGAATAAATTTGTCTTCCATATATCACTTGCAAAAACGATTATTGAACTTAGATTAGAGAATAATGAAGAGAACTATATTATTGATTACTCTATTGATTGCCTCCTTTTCGCTATTTTTCTCATATGGACAGAATATCAATGCGGAGGAATTAATCCACGAAGGGATGGAATTACATGATGAAGGTAAATTCAAAGAAGCGATTGAGAAATATACCGAGGCACTGAAAGTTGATCCCAAATCGGTACAGGCAACTTATGAATTATCATTATCCTATCTCGCGTACCAGGATTATCAAAATGCATCTATATTTAGTACAGCGGTGATCAACTCCGGCAATAAACAACTCTCCGCTGGTGCATATGCGGTGAAAAGTGAGGCATTGGCAGGGATGGAGAAGGTGGACGAAGCCATCGCGCTGCTTCAGGAGGGATTAACAAAAAATGGTGATGACTACCTGTTGCATTTCAATCTGGCACTGAATTATTACAAAAAGGGAGATAATGATAAAACACTGTCACATATAAAGAGAGCGATTGACCTGGAGAAGTCACATAGCGGAGCATTTTTATTGAATGCCCATGCGCTCAACGATAGCGGATTATGGGTACAAAGCATATTGTCATATCAGATGTTTCTCCTGCTCGAACCCGACAGTAAACGCTCGAAAAGCGCTTTCGAAGAAATGTTGAACATTATGCGTATCAAAATGGCTGAAGCCCCTGTACAAAGATCGTTTATCCAGCAACAGATGATGGGTAATAATCCTGATACCATACCGAAATCGGGAGAACTTCCACCTTTAACTATTGAGGAGGGACTGAATCGTAATCTCGTATATCATGCTATTACTACCACACTTGATTCATTAAAAAACTCGTCCGAAGAAAAAAATGAGTTTATCTTCTTTAAGGTCATCAATAAAGAGATCATGAATGTACTCAACCGGGAGAGCAAAGGAGAGAAAGAGGGTACTTTCTGGACTTTTTATATTCCTTTCTTCTCCCATATTGCAGAATCGGGATATTATGATACTTTTTGCCGCTATATCAGCGTATCTTACTTTCCCGAGTCCCTGGAGTGGTGGCAACAAAATCCCGGTGATGCCGTGGATTTCGTGATCTGGTTTGAAAAAGGAGACGAGGAGTAATCTAAAAGATAATAAAAATCGTTTACCTTTGCATTGAATTCCATATATAAAGGAAATGAATAACGAGGAACAGCTACTGGAAGAGTTACGTGACCCGCAAACAAGTCGGAATGGATTTGCCAGGCTTGTTTCCGAATACAGCGAAAGACTCTACTGGCAAATTCGAAAGATGGTGCTTTCGCATGATGATGCCAACGACATTTTACAGGATGTATTCGTCAAGGCCTGGATAAATCTTGAGAACTTCAGGGGTGAAGCCAAACTCACCACTTGGCTCTATCGCATTGCCATTAATGAAAGTATTACCTTCCTTAACAGGAAACGGGGACAAAACCATGTTGCCTTAGATGATGGCGATTCCTTTCTACTTAATACATTGGAGAGTGATCCCTATTTTGATGGTGATGAAGCACAAAAACTTCTTCAGAAAGCTATCCTCACCCTTCCCGAGAAGCAACGGCTCGTTTTTCAGATGAAATACTCAGAGGAGATGAAATATGAAGAGATCTCCAATATATTGGGAACATCGGTAGGTGCACTCAAAGCATCTTATCATCATGCGGTAAAAAAAATTGAGAAATTTTTAAGCGAACCCCATTAAACTTTTATCGATTCATTAAGTCTATTCAACAGAGCAGTGCAAAAACAAGAGGTATGGATACAAATATTAACAAATTAAAAGAAATAGATAAAGCTAAAAACCCTTTTAAAGTTCCCGAAAATTATTTCGCGCAATTCAATGAAGAAATAATGAATCGTCTGCCAGAGAAGGAAATAATAGTGCCGGAACCAGTCTCTATATGGGATAGGATTAAGCCTTGGGTTTATCTGGCTGCTATGTTCGTGGGGCTTTATGTCACCATTAACTTTTTGATGAAGGCTCCAAGAAATGACAATAGAGATGGGAATCAGCTTGTTACCCAACAAGCTTTCTCTGCTTCCACCGACAATGCCGAAAATTATTGGTCTACCGTACAGATAACTGAAGAGGAATTCTATCAATATCTCGAAGAGCAGTTGATCGATGACAGCTATTTCGATTATATCTATCATCACTATTATCTGAACTGAAAGATCGTACATCATTTTAAAAAAAAATGTAATGAGAAGAATTGTTATTTTACTTTTGTGTGCGATTATACTACCGGCTAACTTTATAACTCTTTCTGCCCAAATTTCTCAAGAGAGGAAAATGAATATGGCAGATTATGAAAAAAGGAAAAAGGAGTACGTGACAAAAGAGGCTGGCCTTACACAGGAAGAGGCAGCTAAATATTTTCCCTTAAGTAATGAATTGACACTAAAAAAATTCAGACTGCGTAGAAACCATCGTGATAAGGTACAACGGATCAAAGACAACAGTAATATCTCCGAAGAAGAGTACAGAAGAATGCTCGAAGACGATGTAGAAGTGAAACTCAAAGAAGCAGAACTCGACAAAGAGTATGCCGCCAAATTCGAAAAAGTGCTCTCTCCCGAAAAATTATATAAAGCCCAGCAAGCTGAAAGAGATTTTATCCAGAAGGAAGTCTCGAATTTCAGAAACGAAAGGAGAAGTGGCAGAAGACGATAAAGTGGTTGAATAAATAATCGACGGTTGGTCGCTACCTACCCCCGTAGTGGACTTGTACCACCAAGTTTGTAATCATGCACGGCGCACGAAAAAAGCACCGGTTTTGTGCCGGTGCTTTTTCATTCATTTTTTTTATTGATTATTTCTGATCTCTTCGGGTCGTTTCCCGGTTTTTCTCAGGCAGAAACCGGAGAGATACGATACATTGGCGAATCTCAGTTGGTCTGCGATCTGTTTCAGGCTGAGATTTGTATCTTTGAGTTTGGCAATCATCTCCT